>NZ_JBEXZS010000102.1:0-51914 GCF_040593685.1 Methylobacterium sp. EM32
ACGGCATCAGAGGCCGGATACATGACTGCTCCTGAACCGACTGGCACAAACCGAGGCTCACAAACCCTTGCGAAACGGGGGCCGTCCATACATGACGTGGAGCGTTTGGACTTGGTTGGGCCGACCCACACAGCTTCTGAGCAAGCTGCTCATGCCGTAAGCCTCCACCCACAGCAAGACCGGTCAGGACGCTCCCGCGCCCCTCCGTCATGATGACGGCATGGACCGCGCCCCCGCCCACCGAGCTCCTTCCCCCACGCCCGACCTCGTCGCCGACACGCTCGCCTGGATCGAGCGGAACCTCGACGAGCGCCTGACGCTCGCCCGCCTCGCCGAGCGCGCGGGCCTGTCGCCCTATCGTTTCTCGCGCCTGTTCACCGCCCGGATGGACCTCGCGCCGATGGCGCATGTGCGCGAGCGCCGGCTGGTGCGGGCGGCACGGATTTCGAGCTCTATGACGGCCGCTTCGCCCCCGACCGGCCGGGCACCGTCATCGACGTGCACGTGCCCGTCATGGTGGGGCAAGACACCCGAACTCTACCAGTGTGACCGCATCGGATCGCGGTTCGATCGGGCACGATGTCCCGCGAGCATGGCTTTACAAGAGATCAGGAGGCAGTATCGCACAGCAACGCGGCATCCGGGACGGCGGGCCGCGGCGAAGGATACGGTCATGAACCTGCTCGCGAGCTTCGCACCCTTCTTCGCCTTCGCGGTCCTGATCCATCTCGGATTCGTGGAGGCCGCCTTGTGGGCCGGCGCGATCGTCGCCGCCGCCCTGATGCTGCGCGACCGGGTCGTCCTCGGTCGCTCGCTCAAGATCCTGGAGGCCGGCACGCTCGTGCTCTTCGCCGGTCTCGCGATCTACACCCGCGCCACGGGTGAGGTCTGGACGATCCCGGCGGTGCGCCTCGTGGTGGATGCGGGCCTGCTCGTCATCGTGCTCGCCTCGCTGGCCGCCGGGCGGCCCTTCACGCTCCAGTACGCCCGGGAGACCGCGCCGCCCGAGGTCTGGGCCACCCCGGAATTCGGGCGGGTCAACCGCGCCGTCACCCTCGCCTGGGCGGCCGCCTTCGCGGTGCTCGTCCTGGCCGATGCGGCGATGGTCTTCGTGCCGGAGATCCCCCGGCGCCTCGACATCCTCGCGACGGTGCTCGCGCTCGTCTGTGCCTACAAGTTCACCGCTCGGGCGACGTCGCAGGCGGCCGGTTGAGCCGCGCGCCACTCCGCCACCGCAGCAACCGACCGTCGATCGCCACCAGCCCCAGCCCGATCAGCGCCATGCCGAGGAGCTGGCGCGGCACCACCGGCTCGCCCAGCACCAGGGCGCCCAGCAGCAGCGCCGAGACCGGGATCAGGAAGGTGACGAGCATCAGGTTGGTGGCGCCTGCGCTCGCCAGCAGGCGGAAGAAGATCACGTAGGCGAGCGCCGTCGAGAGCGCCGCGAGGCCGATGACCGCCGCGACCGCCGCGACGGGCGGCGCGGCCAGGGTCCAGGGCCGGTCGACCGCGAGGGCGACGGGGCCGAGCAGCAAGGTCGCGGCAGCGACCTGGCCAGCGGCGGCCGAGAGCGGCGGGATGCCCATGCGCTTGAAGCGCCGCCCGTAGATCCCCGCGAAGGCGTAGGAGAGCGCGGCGAGCAGGACTGCGCCTTGCGCCAGCGCCTCGCCCCCGAGCCCGGCGAGGACCGAGGGGCCGACCATCACGGCGACGCCCGCGAGGCCGGCCAGCACGCCGGCGAGGCGGTTAGGCGTCAGGCGCTCGTCGTCGGTCAGCACGTGGGCCACCAGCACGCCGAAGAGCGGGGTGGTCGCGTTGAGGATCGCGGCGAGGCCCGAGGCGATGTGGGTCTGCCCCCAGGCGATAAGGCAGAACGGCACCGCGTTGTTGAGGAAGGCCGCGCCCAGGAAGGCGAGCCAGACCGAGGCGCCCCGCGGCATCGGGATCCCGCGCAGCCGGAGCACCAGGGCGAGGATCGCGGCGGCGAGGCCGACGCGCAGGCTCACCAGGGTGAGCGGCGGCAGCGCCCGCAGGGCGACGCCGACGAAGAAGAACGAGCCGCCCCACAGCACCGAGAGGCCGAGGAGCAGGCCCCATTCGGACGGGGTCATCGGACGGTTGGAGATGGGACGGTTGGCGGCGGGCTGCATGGAAACGGGCTCTCCGGGATGGATGCCGCACCCTGACGCAGGGGTATCCCGGCGGCATCCCGTTCCTTGCGGTCAATGTCGGCAACGACGATGCCGGTGGTCGATGCCCGGCGGATCAGTCCCGCCAGAACGGCTTCCCGGCCTCGCGCACGGCGTCGCTCCGCGACAGCCCGACATCCTTGAGGAGCCCCTCGGGGCAGGCCATCAGGGCGCGGCGCTCGCGCCGGCGGTCGGCCCACAATTCGAGCCGCTGGATCAGCGTGACGGCGGCGCGCCGGCGCGGCGGGGCGATGCGGATGGTGGGAACGAGGCGCAGGTTTCCTCGGCCAGCGACGAGGCTCGTCATGGCTGTCTCCGGATGGGACGGGCGGGTTGCTCGATGAGTGGAGATTGCCTTTCGGGCACGCTGCGAGCAAACCAGATCGACTCGTCCGCCGCCGCAGGAAATCTGGGCCACTTCCCACCGGGGTCGCCGCATGTCCCTCGACCGCAATCCCCGCCGCCGCCTGCCGCCGCTCAACGCGGTGCGGGCGTTCGAGGCCGCCTCGCGCCACGCCACCTTCCACGAGGCGGGGGACGAGCTCGGGGTCAGCGCCGGCGCGGTGGCGCAGCAGGTGAAGATCCTGGAGGGCTGGTTCGGCCTCCCCCTGTTCCGCCGCCTGCCGAGCCGGGGCGTCGCCCTCACCCCGGCGGGCCAACGCTTCGCGGCGTCCGCCGGCGAGGTGCTGGACCACCTCGCCGAGGCCACCGCCCGCCTGCGCCGCCAGGGCCAGGACCACGTGCTGACGGTGAGCACCACCCATTCCTTCGCCAGCCTGTGGCTGATCCCGCGCATCGGCAGCTTCCGGGCGCAACATCCCGATCTCGACGTGCGGGTGGTGGCCAACAACCGCCTGGTGGACTTCTCCCGCGACGACACGGACGTGGCGATCCGGCACGGGCGCGGGCGCTATCCGGGCCTGCGCTCGGACCTCCTGATGCACGACGTCGTCTTCCCGGTCTGCAGCCCTGGCCTTCGCGACGGCGAGCCGCCCCTGCGCAGCCCCCAAGACCTCGCCCGCCACACGCTGCTCCACGACGACGATCCGATCGACATCGAGGCGGTGGACTGGCCGCAATGGCTCGCGGCGGCGGGCGTCACCGGCATCGACGCCTCGCGCGGGCCGCGCTTCACCCACACCTTCATGATCCTGCAGGTCGCCACCGCCGGCGGCGGGGTCGGCCTCGCCACCCGGGTGCTGGGGGGCGACCTCGTCGCGGGCATCGGCCAAGCGGGGACCGGCCTGGTGCGGCCGTTCTCCGACGAGGTGGCGAGCCCCTACAGCTTCTTCCTCGTCACCCCGACCGAGACCGACGCCCCGAAAGTGGCGCGCTTCCGCGAATGGATCCTGGCGCAGGCGGCGGAGTGGAACGGGTGAACCGCCTCATCCCCGCACCACGGCATGCGCCGCCAGGAAGTCGACGAAGCAGCGGATCCGCGAGGACAGCCGCTCGTGCCCGGCATAGAGGGCGTGGATGTCCTCCGCGTCGCCCGGGTTGAAGTCGTCGAGCACCGGCACGAGGCGGCCCGCCGCGATGTCCTCGTCGATGTGGAAGCGGGCGAGCCGGGCGAGCCCCGCCCCGCCGAGCGCCATCAGCCGCACCACCTCGCCGGAATTGCCGAAGAAGTTGCCGTGGACCGGCCGCTGCGACACCGCCCCGTCGACCAGGAACGGCCAGGTGTCGAGGGAGCGGCGGAAGCTGAAGTTGAGGCAGTTGTGGTCGGGGAGCGCGTCCGGATGGACCGGCGTGCCGCGCTCCGCGAGGTAGGCGGGCGCCGCCACCACCGCGAGGCGGCTGCGGCCGAGGAGCTTTGCCCGCAGGCTCGTGTCCCGCAACGGCCCGATGCGGATCGCCACGTCGGCCCGCGCCTCGACGAGATCGACCACGTCGTCGGTGAGCGCGAGATCGACCCGCATCCGCGGCTGCTCAACGAGGAAGCGCGGCAGCACCGGCAGGATCACCCGCATGCCGAACGGCACCGAGGCATTGACCCGGAGCAGGCCGCTCGGCTGGGCGGCGTCGCGGCCGAAACTGTCCTCGATCGCGTCGAACTCGGCGATCAGCTCGCCGGCGCGAGCGAGGTACAGGTCGCCCTCCGGCGTCAGGGTCATCGCCCGCGTGGTGCGCCGGATCAGCCCGACGCCGAGACGCACCTCGAGGCGCGCCACCGCCCGGCTCACCGCCGAGGGCGTGCAGCGCAGGGCCTTGGCGGCGGAGGCGAAGCTGCCGCGGCGCGCCACCTGCACGAAGGCCTCCATCTCGCCGAGCCGGTTGTCCATGGGCCGTCCATTGTTGCGTCCGATGCACGATCATCGTGCCGGCGCGCGCTGGTCATCAATCGCCGGCGTCGTCATCTCGGGATCTCCAGAGACGGAGACCGACCATGGACCTCAAGATCGACGGCAAGACCGCCCTCGTCACCGGCGCCACCGCGGGCATCGGCCTCGCCATCGCCCGCCGCCTGGCAGCGGAGGGCGCCGAGGTGGTGCTGCCCGGGCGTTCCCAGGCGAAGCTGGATGCGGCGGCGCAAGCGATCGCCGCCGAGCCCGGGGCGCGGGCGCCCCGCACGGTGCTGGCCGATCCGGCGACTACTGACGGCGCGGCGGCCCTGGTCGCGGCGGTGCCGGCGGTCGATATCCTGGTCAACAACCTCGGCATCTACGAATCGAAGGCGTTCGAGGAAATCACCGATTCCGACTGGCACCGCCTGTTCGAGGTCAACGTGGTCTCGGGCGCGCGGCTGGCCCAGGCCTATTTCCCCGGCATGCTAGCGCGGAAGTCCGGGCGGATCGTGTTCGTGTCGAGCGAGTCCGGCCTCGTGCCGCCGCCCGACATGCTGCATTACGCGGTGTCGAAGACCGCCCAGCTCACCATCGCCCGGGGCCTGGCGCAGCGTACCCGCGGCACCGGCGTGACGGTGAATTCGGTGATGCCCGGCCCGACCCGCTCGGAGGGCATCGTGGACTTCTTGAAGAACGTCGCCTCCGATCCCGAGGCACCGGCGGACGAGTTGGAGGCGGAATTCTTCCGGGTCCACCGCCCGCTCTCGCTCCTCGCCCGGATGATCGATCCCGAGGAGATCGCCGGCCTGGTGGCGTATCTGGCCAGCCCGCTCGCCGCGGCGACCAACGGGGCGAGCCTCAGGGTCGAGGGCGGGATCGTGCCGACCATCGCGTGATAGCTGACCGACATTCTCAGCAGTCTTCACACCCTCCGCGTCACTCCGGGCTCCGCTGCGCGGCCCGGGAGTGACGCGGAGGGTGGTACGTTTTTGGGCGCGACGTTCGGCAGGCTCCGAGCTTACAGCGTCGCCGACGCCTCCGGCCCGTTAAGGGGCGACCCTTCTTCCCCCGCCTCCGCCGGCCCGAGGAGCGCCATCGCGGCGCGGTAGCCGTTGAGTGTGCCGGTATCGACGTAGGCGCTGCCGGCGCGGAGGCCCGTCGCCCGGCCGCCGGCTTCGAGCCAGGCATTGACGAGGGTGCCGACATACTCGTCGCGGCATTGCCGCGCCTGCCAGAGGGCGTGCAGCTCGGCGAGGATGCGGCCGGTGAGCTTGAACGCTCCCCAGACCCAGGACGAGGCGGCATCCGGCCGCTTCACCTGGATCTCCCGCACCGCCTCGCCGTCGAGCACCACGGCGTCGAACAGCTCCGGCCGGTCGACCGGGAAGAGCAGGAAGGACAGCCCGCCCACCGGCAGGCGCGCCAGGCCGTCATCCGGGAACCACACCGTGTCGGGCAGGCCGACCAGCACCGGCTCGTCGGGGGCGATCAGCGGCAGGGCGCGAAACAGCGCGTCGCACAGGCCCGCGGGGCGCGGCTGCACCACGTAGGCGATCGGCGCCGGCCCGTAGCCGGAGCCGTAATACTCGACGATGTCGGACTTGCCCGGGGCGATCACGAAGCAGATCTTGTCCGCGCCGCCGCGGATCATCCGCTCGACGACGTACTCACTGACCGCGCAAGGCCGCTCGGCCCCGTCGCGCAGGCGGCTGCCGACCGGCAGCAACTCCTTGGAGAAGGCGAGCGGCTGGATGCGGCTGCCGCGGCCCGCGGCCGGAACGATGCCCCACATGCGGTGTCACGCCTCCATGGCGACGGGGTTTCGGGCCTCGTCGAGGATGGCCTCCAGCTCCGCCGCCCGGTGCGCGGCAGTGTGATGGTCGAGGGTGCGGGCGCGCCCGGCTTGCGCGATGCGGCGCAATTCCGCGTCGCTCCGGTCGAGAGCGGCGAGCACGGCGTCGGGCGTCTCGACGAGCAGGATCTCCTCGCCGGGCCGGTAGAAGGCGTCGAGCCCGTCGAAGGCGTCGCTCAGCAAAGCGGCCCCGCAGGCCGTCGCCTCGAACAGCCGGCCCGACGGGCACCAGCCCATGGCGGCCATCGCCGCGCGGGTGACGTTGAGGGTCAGGCGCGAGGAGGCGTAGAAGGCCGGGTGCTCCTGCGGGGCGAGGTGGCGCACGAAGAAGATGTTGTCGGTCCAGGGAAAATCCTGCGGGTACTGCGCCCCGCCGATCAGGAAGCGCCGGTCCCGCCGCCGCCGCGCCGGCTCAACGAGGCAGGACAGGACCTTGGCCTGTCGGTCGGCCGCGTATGTGCCGAGATAGGAGAGGTCGGCGGCGTAGTGCGCCTGCGGCGGTGCCGGCCGGTGCACCTCCGGATCGACGTGGCCGTAGAGCGGTGCGGCGCGGCGTGCCCCGAGCTTGTCCCGGAGCGCGTCGAGCGCCGGCCCGCCGGTGTAGCTCAGCACGAGGTCGAAGCCGGAGAATCCTTGCGGCCCGACATAATCCACCGCCTCGCCGCGGCGTAGGGAATCGAGGGTGACGGGGGTGTCGAGGTCGTAGAACACCCGCAAGCTCGAAGATCCCAGGACGAGGTCGGTGGCCGCGCGCGCGTCGGGGCAGTAGGAGGTCACCATCGCGACGTCAGCCGCGGCCACGTCGCGGGCGGCCTGTCCCCGGATCTCCGCCCAGTCGGAGAACAGCACGAGGCGCCCGTTCGGGATCTCGGTCAGGTCGCGGTGGGGGGCGTAGAAGGGTAGGTCGCGCTCGTAGAACACCACGCTGTGGCCGCGTCGGGCGAGCGCCCGGACCAGGCCCCGCCACAGCGTCGCGTGGCCGTTGCCCCAGGACGAGCTGATCGTCAGGCCAAAGACCACGAGCCTCATCCGGTCTCCCCCGCGTCTCGCATCGCGCGCCTGTCCGCGTCGCATCCTTGCGGCGCCGGGAGTGAACGCGCGCCGGCTTGATCCGTTCATGATCTAACATTGCGCTTTTCCGGCAAGCGTGACGGCAGGGCCCGAACCACCGCCAGGCTCGGCCGTTGAGGGAGATCGTCCGCGCTCTCGAAGGCCCCGCCCGGTTGCTCCGCGTCCTCACCTACAACGTGCGCCGCTGCCTCGGCGCCGACGGCCGTCTCGATCCGGAGCGCATCGCCGCGGTGATCGCCGCCTGCCGGGCGGACGTGGTGGCGCTCCAGGAGCTCGATGTCGGCCGCGCCCGCAGCGGCGGGATCGACCAGGCGCAAGCCATCGCCGGCCATCTCGGCATGCGCTCCCACTTCCACCCGGCCATGCGGGTGATGGAGGAGTTTTACGGCGACGCGATCCTGACCGCCCTGCCCTCGCGGCTGATGCGGGCGGCGGGCCTGCCGGAACGGGCCGGGTGCGAGCCCCGCGGCGCGCTCTGGGCTGCCGTCACCGCCGGCGACACCGAGGTGCAGGTCGTCACGACGCATCTCGGCCTCGGCCGGGGCGAGCGGCGGGCGCAGGCCGAGGCGCTGCTCGGGCCCGCCTTCCTCGGCGATCCGGCCTGCCGCGACCCGGTGGTGCTGCTCGGCGACTTCAACGCCCTGCCGGGATCGGGCGTCCATCGCCGCCTCGCCGCCCGGCTTCCGGACGCGCAGGGCGCAACCGCCTGGCTGCGGCCGACCTTCCCGGCCCGCCTGCCGCTCTTGCGCATCGACCACGTCTTCGTCAGCCGCGGCATCGCGGTGCGGGGGGTGCGCACGCTCGGCGGCAGGCTCGCCCGGATCGCCTCCGACCACCTGCCGCTCGTCGCCGACCTCGACCTCGCGCCGGTCTCCGCCCCCCGCATCCCCGTGCCCCGAGAGGAACCCGCGTGACGCAGGCTCACGACAAAGCCGAGGCGAAGAAAGAGACCTCCGCGCGCCGCCGGTTCTGGACCATCCTCCTCACCGTGCTGAGCGTCGCGCTCGGCGGCTACCTCCTCTACCGGACGCTCGCCGGCTACAGCCTGGCTCAGCTCGTCGAGTCGGTGCGGGCGCTCCCCGCCGGCCGGCTCGCCGCCGCCGGGGGCTTCGCCGCCGCAAGCTATCTCTGCCTCACCGGGATCGACTGGCTGGCCCTGCGCGCCGCCGGCAAGCCCCTGCCCTATCCCAGGGTGGCGCTCGCGGCCTTCATCAGCCTCTCGCTCGGCCACAGCATCGGCTTCGCGGGCCTGAGCAGCGGGGCGATCCGCTACCGCTTCTACACCCGCTGGGGCCTCGGGACCGCGGACGTCGCCAAGGCGGTCCTGTTCTGCGGCGTCACCGTCGCGGTCGGCCTGATGGCGCTCGGCGCCGTCGCGGTGCTGGTTTATCCCGACCTCGCCCGGGAGGTGACGGGCTTGGGGAAGGGCGCCGTCCTGGCGGCGGGCCTCGCCTGCGCGGGCGGCGTCGCGATCTATCTCAGCCTCGCCGCCTGGTGGCGGAAACCCCTGACCTTCCGGCGCTGGTCGATCGAGATGCCGCCGCTGCCCCTCGCGGCGGCGCAGGTGGGCTTGGGCGCGGTCAACTTCGCCCTGGTCTCGGCCTGCCTGCACCAGGTGCTGTCGGCGGTCTCCGACGTCGGCTACCTCGCGGTCGCCTCGGTCTTCGTCATCGCCAACGCGGCGGTGCTGATCACCCACGTCCCCGGCGGCGTCGGGGTGATCGAGAGCGTGGTCGTCCACCTCCTGCCGAAGACCGACGTCATCGGCCCTCTGATCGCCTTCCGGTGCCTGTACTTCCTCGGCCCCCTGGCGCTCGGCCTCCTCGCCTTCGCGGCGACCGAGGCGGTGTTCCGGTGGCGCGATGCGGGCGGGGCGTCGCGGGAGGCCGCCCCGGCGCGGCCGTCGTGATCCGCGCGTGGCGTTGGTCGGGGGAATGCGCTATATGAGGAGTCGGAGATTCCGATGAAAAACCGCGCTCCAATTCGCCAACACACCGGAAAGCCGCCCCTGCCTGGGGACGCGGTCGAGCGTCGCACTCCGCGTGAGGAGATGCGCCGAGGCGGCGACGATCCGGGGCTGACAATCGTGTCGGCCGAGCAATTCGACACCCTCCTCGCCTTGCTGGACGATCCGCCCACCGTCTCGGACGAGCTTCGACGCGAGGTCGCAAACCGTCGCTGGGTGTGAGGCGAGCGGCTCAGGGCGGCCGCATCAGTTCATCGGCCATGGACATCGGCAGCACCATCCGGGTCGTCTGGCTGGTGATGTTCGTGACGGGCGTGAAGCGATGATGGGCGTAGAGCCGCTGTGCCTTCTCACCCGCAGCATCTACAATGACGAGTGCTCCGCCCGCGTGCTCCTGCGCACGCAGCGCCCGACCGATAGCCGCGAGCGTCAGGTCACGACCGATACCCTGGCCCTGCAGCGTCCGGTCCACCGCCAGACGCGCGATGAGGATGCCCGGGATGGCGAGCGGCGTGCCGTGCGGCCGAAGGCGCCGCGGCAGCAAATCCCGCGCGACGATGCCCGGTGCCAATCCGAAGAAGGCAGCGGCCTGCATCGTGCCGGCATAAGTGGCGACGAAGACGCGCGTGAGGCCACGCCGGTCGTTCGCGAGGCCGTGGTCGCGCAGCCAGGCACTCTGACCCTCGAGATCGGCCGTTCCGGCGTCGAAGGCGCTCAGCTCATGGCGTTCGGTCAAGCGCACGAGATCGGAGAGTTCCACGCAAACCTCCGGGATGATGCATCCCGGTTACTGCGACGCCCTGCAATGACGCAAGGGCATCATTGAGGGCCCCTACGCCGTCCCGAACGGCCGCTCCGGGTCGAGAAGCTCGGAGCTGACCAGCGGATCGAGCAGGCCCTCCTCCTCCGGCACCTCGCAGACGCGCAAGCTGCGCGGCCCGCCCATATGGGCCCGGATCGCCGCGATCAGGCCCCCCTCGGTGATCGCCGCGGCCATCACGTCGGGGGCCACGCCGAGATGCTCGGCCACCAGGCGGTCGCGCAGGGCCCGGAGCGCGGCGCGCTCCTCGGCGTTCCGGGCCTCGACCGCGAGGTCGCACTCGGTGTCGAGGGCGACCGAGCGGTTGTTGAGGTTCGAGGAGCCGATGCGCAGGAAGCGGTCGTCGATGAGGACGAGCTTGGCGTGGATCTCGATCTCGCAATCTCCCTCGGGCCCCGGCACCACCGGATAGGCGACCAACAGGCGCCCGAAGCGGTCGATGGCGCGTAGGCGGCGCAGCACCCGGTCGCGGGGCGTGCCCATGGCGACGCGCTCGGTGAAGTTGTGCGAGCGGCGCGTCAGCACCACCACGATCTCGGGCCCATCCTCGGCGGCCAGATGGGCGGCGAGCGCATCGGCGACGAAATCGGCGGTGAGGTACTGCGCCTCGAGGTAGATCGTCGCCTGGGCGGAGGCCAGGGACGCGGCGGTGAGCGCCGCCGCCTCCTCGACCGAGGGCTCGTCGCCCTGGAGCGGCATGGTGCGGGCGATGCCGACCGGGATGTCGGTGAAGAGCGGATCCAGGCCCTGCGGCCATAGGGGTGCGGCCCCCGCCACCGGCGACAGCACCTCGCCGGTGGCGGCGCGCCAGCGCTCGCGGGCGACGTCGCCGAGACGGGCGGCGGCCTCGCCGTCGACCGCCATCTGCAGGTCGTGCACCGGCGGGTAGAGCTCGCCGTCGGGATTGGTGCGCAACGGATCGCCGGCCGTGTGGGCGGTGGTGTCCCAGCGCCCGACCGTGAGGTCGATGCCGCCGCAGAAGGCGATCCGGTCGTCGATGCAGACGAGCTTCTGGTGATGGGCGGCGTAGAGCGGGTGGTGCGTGTCGAGGCGCAGGGTGACGTGCGGATGCGCCTCCCACTCGGCCCCGAACAGGAGCGGCAGCGCCGCGCCCGGCCCGTGCAGGGTCGCGACGCTCCAGACCAGCACCCGCACCTGAAGCCCGGGCCGCCGCGCGGCGAGGTCGCGCAGGAGCGGCCCGAGCGGCGGCGACTCCTCCGGGCTCGCATCATGGCGCAGGCGGATGCGCCCGTCGAAGTCCCACCCGACGATCAGGATCGAGTGACGCGCCTGGCGCAGAGCGTCCTCCAGCCGGGCGAAATACTCGGCGGAGTCGATCATCACCGCGACCCGCTCGGCCCGCGCCACGCACCAGCAGGTGCGGCCGGGCTGAAGGAGGGTCTCGGTCGCGTCGCGCGCAGGATCGATGGTCCGCGCAGGATCGATGGTCATGGGGTGCTCGTCACTCCTGCTGTCCCGTCAAGGTCCGGAACGACAGGCGGGGCCGTCCGTTCCGGGCCGACGGGAGACGCACAGGCGATTCGCCCGGCCGGCTGCCGTTGCGGTTTCCAACGCCGGACCGGTTCCCTACCTTGGCCCTGGCAGGCCGGAGGCGGACCCCGTTTCGATGCGCAGGACCCTCTCATTCACCGAACGCGACATCCTGCGCAACTGCGGACGCGGCAACTTCAACGACGGCGAACGCGACCTGGGGCAGGGCCGGGTGCTTGAGGTCGAGGTCGACGGGGACGAGCACGTCGAGGGGGACGTCGAGAGCCGCAGCGGGCGGACGGTGTTCACCGTCTCGATCACCGTGGAGCAGGACGACGACGGCGCGCACATCACCGGAAACTGCACCTGCCACGAGCGCTACAATTGCCGTCACGTCGTGGCGGTGCTGCTCGGGGCTTTGCGTAGGGGCGGCATCTCGCGGCCCCCGCCGCCCCCGCCGCCGACTCCCGAGGAGCGGGCCGCCCGCCTGCTCCACCTCCAGGACTCGTCCGACGCCCTGACGCCCGCCCTGCAGAGCTGGATCGCCCGGCTCGACCTCGTCCGGCGGACCGGCGGCGAGGATTTCCCGCCCGAGATCGACCGGCGGCTGATCTACGTCCTCGTGGCGCTCCCCGGCCGCGGCGGCACCGCGCCCCGGCTCGGCGTCGCGCCGATGCAGGCCCGCCTCCTGAAGAGCGGGGAGATGTCTGCCAAGCCCCGCCCGGTCGACCCGGCGAGCATCGCCTATGCGTCGAACCCGGCCCAGTACCTGCGCCCCTCCGACCTGCGCATCCTCAAGGCCCTGCACGGGCGGATGCGCGAGGCCGACGGCGACGCGCCGCCGGCCTATCCCCTGCTCGACCAGGCCGGGGCCGGGATCCTGGAGCAGGTGCTGGCGACCGGCCGGGCCCGGTTCGGGACCGTGCTCGGGCCGGCGCTCGCCGCAGGACCGCCCCGGTCCGGCCATCTCGCCTGGGTGGAGGACGAGGAGACCCTGGCACCGCATCCGCGCCTCGACGGCCAGGAAAACGGCCAGGAAAACGGCGAAGACGACGGCGGCGTTCTGGCGCTCGCGGCCTACCCGCCGGTCTATCTCGATCCCGGGGCCGGCCTCGTCGGGCCGATCGAACTCGGCCTGCCGGCCCACATCGCCGCCGCCCTGGCGGACGCCCCTCCCCTGCCGGCGGCCTCGGCGCACGCCCTCAACGCCGCCCTCGCGGAGCGGGTGCCCGGCCTGAGCGTCCGCCTGCCGGAGCCGCCGCGGGAGACGATCGTCGACACGGCGCCGGTTCCGGTGCTGCGCCTGACCCAGATCGAGATCCCGCCGCCATTCTTCTATTACGGCAAGCCGCCGCCGCCCGAGGCCCTGCGCCTCGCCGCTCTCTCCTTCCGCTACGGGCCGGTGACGGTGCCGCTCGGCGACCTGCGGGCGCGGCCGACGCGGCTCTCCGGCGGGCGGCTCTTCGTGGTCGAGCGCGACAAGCCGGCCGAGCAGCGAGCGGTGGCGCGGCTCCTCGCCCACGGCCTGTCGCCGGTCCAGGAGAAGCGCCCGAACCTGGGCCCGCGCCACGCCCGGGACTTCGTGCCCGATGCCGGCGAGGAGGCCTGGACGGCGCTCCAGGCCGAGACCCTGCCGGCCCTGAAGGCGGCGGGGTTCGAGATCGTGACCGATCCGAGCTTCCGCGGCCGGGTGCTGTACCCGGATGCGGCGGTCGAGTTCGAGATCCACGAGAGCACCGGGATCGACTGGCTGGAGCTCGACCTCGGGGTCGAGATCGAGGGCGAGCGCATCCCCCTCGCCGAGCCGGTCGCGGCGCTGCTGGCGCGGCCCGACTTCACGATCGAATCGATCGACGAGAGTTCGGCCGAGCCGGTGATGGTGCCGCTCTCCGACGGGCGGATGCTGGCCCTGCCGGGCGCGCGCCTGAAGCCGATCCTGCTCGCCCTGCGCGAGCTCAGCCTCGGCGGCGGTGCCGGCGAGGGCGGGCGCCTCAGGCTCGGCCTCGTCGACGCCGCCACCCTGGCGGCCCTGGAGCGGGTGAGCGCGGCGGCGATGCTGGCCTGGCGCGGCGGCGAGGCCCTGCGGGCCATGGGCCGGATGCTGCTCGCCGAGGGCGGAATCCCACAGGTGGCCCCGCCGGAGAGCTTCCGGGCGACCCTGCGGCCCTACCAGGCGGAGGGCCTGTCCTGGCTCGCCTTCCTGCGCGAGGCCGGCCTCGGCGGGATCCTCGCCGACGATATGGGCCTCGGCAAGACCGTGCAGGCGCTGGCCTTGATCGCCCGCGAGAAGGCGGAAGAGCGCCTCGACCGGCCGGCCCTGGTGATCGCCCCGACGAGCCTGATGGCGAACTGGCGCCGGGAGGCGGAGCGCTTCGCCCCGGATCTGCGGGTCCTCGTCCTGCACGGCCAGGGCCGCCGCGAGCATTTCGACGCGATCGACGGCCACGATCTCGTGCTCACCACCTATCCCCTCGTCGCCCGCGACCACGCGGTGCTCTCCGCCCAGGACTGGCACCTCCTGATCCTCGACGAGGCGCAGACGATCAAGAACCCGGACGCGACGACGACCCAGCTCATCCACGGCCTGTCGGCCCGGCACCGGTTCTGCCTCTCGGGCACGCCGCTGGAGAACAACCTCGCCGAGCTGTGGTCGCTGTTCTCCTTCGCCTGCCCGGGCCTGCTCGGCGAGCGCAAGGCCTTCGCCCGGACCTGGCGCACGCCGATCGAGAAGCACGGCGATCCGGAGCGCAGCCGGCTCCTCGCCCGCCGGATCAAGCCGTTCCTGCTGCGCCGGACCAAGGAGGAGGTGGCGCGCGACCTGCCGCCGAAGACCGAGATCAATGAGGAGGTCGAGATGGGCGAGGCCCAGCGCGCCCTCTACGAGTCGATCCGGCTCGCTATGCACGCCCGGGTGCGGGAGGCGATCGCCGCCAAGGGCTGGGAGCGCAGCCGGATCGTCATCCTCGACGCCCTGCTCAAGCTGCGCCAGGCCTGCTGCGACCCGCGCCTGCTGAAGCTCGACCGGACGCAGGAGGCCGGCTCGGCCAAGCTCGACCGGCTGGAGGAACTGCTCGACGCGCTCTTGGCCGAGGGGCGCCGGGTGCTGGTCTTCTCCCAGTTCACCTCGATGCTCGCTCTGATCAAGCCGCGGCTTGCCCAAGCCGGCATCGCCTACACGGAATTGACCGGCCGCACGCGTGACCGGGAGGGGGCGGTGCGGCGCTTCGAATCCGGCGAGGTCCCGGTCTTCCTGATCAGCCTCAAGGCCGGCGGCACCGGGCTCAACCTCGTCTCCGCCGACACCGTGATCCTCTACGATCCGTGGTGGAACCCGGCGGTGGAGGCCCAGGCCGTCGACCGCGCCCACCGCATCGGCCAGGACAAGCCGGTCTTCGTCCACAAGCTCGTCGCGGCGCGTAGCATCGAGGAGAAGATGGAGGACCTGAAGGCGCGCAAGAGCGCGCTCGCCCAATCCCTCTTCGAGCACGACGGCACGCCGACCAGCGCGCTCACCCCGGCGGATCTCGACGCGTTGCTGGAGGAGTGAGATCCTTCCCCGGGGACAGCCTTGCGCCAGATACGGCGGCTAGCCTCGCTCCTTGCCCGCTCTTCACAGGGGCGGCCCGAGTGAACGAATCGGCCCCGGTGACGGTTGCCTCTCGGCCGCCGCAATCGGCACTATGCTCGGCACGGGTGAGATGACCTCGCGGATGCAGCGCGGAATGACGACGCGAACCGGCGACGTGGTGGGATGGTCCTGGTCGGGCGGCGGATCCGAGGGACCGCCCCCGCCCCGGTGGAGCCTGCGCCGGCGCCTCGCCCTCGGCCTCGCCGGCCTGGGGCTCGCCGGCGGCCTCGCCCTCGCCCTCGGCTTCCTCGCCTTCGTGGCCGGCCTCGCCCGCTCCGAGCGGGTGCCGCTCGGCCCCTCCGACGGCATCGTGGCGCTCACCGGCGGGGCGCAACGCATCGAGGACGCGATGGACCTGCTCGCCGGCGGCTACGGCCGGCGGCTCCTCATCACCGGGGTCAACGAGCGCACCAGCCGCGACGAGATCGCCCGGCTCAACCCGGGCCAGCAGCACCTGATCGACTGCTGCGTCGACCTCGACTACCGGGCCCGCAACACCATCGGCAACGCCATCGAGATCCGGCGCTGGATGCGCGAGAACGGTTTTCGGAGCGTCGCGGTGGTGACCTCGAACTACCACATGCCGCGCACCCTGGTGGAGCTCGACCACGCGTTGGCGGAAGGCCACCAGGTGGTGCCGCACCCGGTCGTCCCCGAGGGGGTCGATCCCGACCAGTGGTGGCGCCACCCGGGCTCGGCGCGGCTGCTCGCCTCGGAATACGCCAAGTTCCTGGTCGCCTGGGTCCGCACCCGGTTCGAGACCGACCCCGAGCATTCGAGCGCGGCGGTGCTGGTCAGCCGCGGCCACCCGGTGAAGATGGTGGCCGAGCCGCTGGTGCGGTGAACCCCCCGGACGCTCTCGCGCGCCCGGTCAGGCGATCGTGTAATCCCCCGGCGCGATGTCGGCGCTGCGCAGGAAGATCTGCAGGGCCGGCTGCATCGACCGGTGCAGGTGTGCCAGGTCCTCGTGCCGGTCCCCGAGCGCTCGGGTCATCGCCTCCTCCAGGCCGCCCGCACCGTAGGGCGCCGCGCCGTCCACCGCCGGCACCCCGCGGGCCTCGTCCCAGCCCATCGCCAGGTGGCGGATCAGGGCGACGTGCTCGGGGCCGACCTCGAACACGATCTGCTCGGGCGACGTTCCTGTGCCCTCGTCGCGAAAGACGTCGGAGACGTGGGACAGGTCGAGCTTGGTCAGGGGGTTGTGGTAGCTGTAGCGGCCGGGCTTCAGCTCGGCATGATGCAGGAAAGCGACCAGCGCCTCGCCCACCGCCCGGTGCCCCTCGGCCGCGCCCTCGTCGTCGCCGGTGACGTTGGCGATGTCACCGTCGCGGTCGAGGCTGCCATAGGGCGCGTCCGGGTGGATCACCGGAGCGCCCTGCCCCGCCGGGTCCCAGGCCACGACCAGCCGCCGGATCAGGGCGATGCGCTCAAGCGTGATCTCGGTGGTGCGGCTGGTCATCAAGGGGCTCTCCGTGAGGCCCCTCTGTAGAGCATCGGTGCGGCGGGAGGGAGTCTCCGGCTTACCCGAGGCCCGCTCGCCTCGTCCCCACGACATGACCAACCCTCCGCGTCATCCCGGGGCCGCGCAGCGGAACCCGGGATCCATAAACGCTGAGGATCGAGAATGAAGCGGAAGAGGTCCCGCCTCATCCTGAAGCTCCCGCGGTTATGGATCCCGGGTTCTCGCCTTTGGCGAGCCCCGAAATGACGCGGAGGGTGGGAGGTCTGGTGTTTGTTCGACTGGGTGGAGCGACCGGATGGAGCGTCAAATCCCCAGATACACCCGCCGCACCTCCGGATCGTCCCGCAGGGTCGCAGCCGGCCCCGAGAGCATCAGGCGGCCGGTCTGGAGCACGTAGGCGCGGTCGGCGATGCCGAGCGATTCCGCCAGGCGCTGCTCGACGAGCAGGATCGTGGTGCCGGAGGCGCGGATCGCCTCGATGGCGGAAAAAATCTCGTCGACGAGCTTGGGCATGATGCCCTGCGAGGGCTCGTCGAGCATCAGCAGGCGCGGCCGGGTCATCAGGGCGCGGCCGATGGCGAGCATCTGCTGCTCGCCGCCCGAGAGGGTGCCGGCGCGCTGCGGCAGGCGCTCCTTGAGGCGGGGGAACAGGGCGAAGACCCGCTCCAGGGGCGCCTCGCGGTCGGCGGCCTTGCGATGGAGGTAGCTGCCGAGCCGCAGGTTGTCGGCGACCGACAGGCGCGGAAACAGCCGCTTGTTCTCCGGCACGTAGGCGATGCCCCTGGCGGTGATGGCGTGGCCGGGCAGGCCGTCGAGGCGGGTGCCGTCGAACACCACCTCGCCGGATTTCGGCCGTTCCATCCCGGCGATGGATTTCAGCAGGGTCGACTTGCCGGCGCCGTTGGCGCCGGCCACGACGACGATCTCGCCGGCATCGACCTCGATCGAGACGCCCTGGATGGCCAACAGGCCCTGATAGGCGGTGGAGAGCCCGCGGACCTCAAGCAGCACGGTGACGCTCCCCCAGATAGGCGGTGATGACGCCCTCGTGGCGCACCACCTCGGTCGGGTGGCCCTCGGCGAGCACGCGGCCGAGATGCAGCACCACGGCACGGTCGACGAGCGGCATCACCACCTCCATCACGTGCTCGACCATGATGACGGTGACGCCGCTCGCCGCCACCTTGCGGATCAGCTCGACGCCGGCCTTGGCCTCGCTCGGGGTGAGCCCGGTCAGCACCTCGTCGAGGAGGAGGAGCTTCGGCTCGGTGGCGAGTGCGCGTGCGACCTCGAGGCGGCGCTTCTCGGGCGGCGTCAGCTCGCCGGCCACGGCCTCGGCGCGGTGACTGAGCCCTGCGAAGTCGAGGGTTTCGAGTGCCACCCGTCGCGCCGCCGCAGCGCTGGCGTGGCGGGCGAAGCCCCCGACGATGACGTTCTCGATGACGTTCATCGAGTCGAAGGAGCGCGGCACCTGGAAGGTGCGGGCGATGCCGCGCCGGCAGCGCTCGGGCGCCGAGAGCGGGGTGATGTCCTCGCCCTTGAAGAAGATTTTTCCTTCGCTCGGCTGGTAGGTGCCGGAGATCAGGTTGAACAGTGTCGACTTGCCGGCGCCGTTCGGCCCGAGCAGGCCGAGGATCTGGCCCTCCGGCACGTCGAGGCTGACATCGGCATTGGCGACAAGGCCGCCGAAGCGGAGCGTCACGTGGTCGATGCGCAGCAGGGGCGAGGTTGCAGCAGGCGTGCTCACGGTGTCGCCTCCTCGTTGCGGGCCTTGCGGGTGCGGCGAAACAGGCTGAGCACGCCCTCGGGCCGGGCCAGCGCCACCACCATCACCAGCACGCCGTAGAGCATCAGGTCGAGGCCGTTGCCGTTGCCGCCGAGATAGGAGCGGCTGATCTCGGTGAGCGGGATCAGGATCGCCGCGCCGACGAGCGGGCCCCACAGGGTGCCGATGCCGCCGAGCACCGCCGGCAGAGCAAAGAGCAGCGAGAAGCGGAAGCTCATCACGCTCTCGGGATCGATGTAGGAGACGTAGGCCGCGTAGAAGCCGCCGCCGATGGCGGTGAAGAAGGCCGACACCGCGGCCGCCGCCATCTTGGAGCGGAAGACCTCGACGCCGAGGCTCTCGGCGGCCTGGGCGTCGTCCTTGACCGCGCGCCACCAGTAGCCCCAGCGCGAGCCCTCGATCAGCCAGGTCACGAACCAGACCACCGCCAGGAAGCCGACGGCGAAGTGGACGTAAGGGATCTTGTCGCGGGCGAATTGCAGCGTCCACCACGAATCGGGGTTGAACGGCCACTGGATGCCCATCGCGCCGCCGACGAAGTCCCAGTTGTGGACGAGCAGCAGGCCGATCTCCGCGATCACGATGGTGGCGATCGAGAAGTAGTGGCCGGCCAGCCGGAAGCACGGATAGCCGAGGATCAGCGCCACGACGGCCGACAGCATCCCGCCCGCCAGCATGCCGAACCACGGCAGAACGCCGTAATTGACGAACAGGACCGAGGTCGCGTAGGCGCCGAAGCCGAAATACAGCGCGTGGCCGAGCGAGACCTGGCCGCAATAGCCGCCCAGGATATTCCAGCTCTGCGAGAGCGCGGCATACATCAGGGTGAGGATCAGGACGTTCTGGAGGTAGACGTCGCGGATGCCGTAGGGAAGCGCGGCGAGGCCGGCGAAGACCAGGGCGGCGACGATCAGCTTGCGCCGGCGCTTCGCCGCGTAGCTCGCCTCGGCCCGGGCGGGGGCGGAGCCCGGCGCGAGGGCGGTGGTCAGCGTGGTCATCAAAGCCTCCCGAACAGGCCTTGCGGCCGCGCGAACACTACCGCGAGGTAGAGGGCGTAGACGCCGATGGATTTCAGCGCCGGCGGCAGGATCACCGCCGTGAAGGCCTCGACGAGGCCGACGATGATCCCGGCGACGAGCGCGCCGCCGACGCTGCCGAAGCCGCCGAGCGCCACCGTGACGTAGGCGATGAGGGCGAAGCTCGCCCCGACCTGGGGGTGGATGTAGTAGAAGATCGCCAGCACGGCGCCTGCGAGGCCGACGAGCGCGGCCCCGAGCCCCCAGCCGAGGGCGAAGACCCGGTTGCGGTCGATGCCGACGAGGGCCACCGCGCCCTGGTCCTCGCGGGTGGCTTCGAGCGCGCGGCCGAAATCGGTGCGGCTCATCAGGAGGTGCAGGCCCCCGAAGGCGGCGAGCGAGACGAAAGCGCCAAAGATCTGCGGCCAGGGCAGGAAGATCCCGCCGAGTTCGAGGGTGCGCCCGCCGAGCCAGGTGTTCTGGACGTTGCGGTAATCGGGCGTGAACAGGTACTGCGCCGCGCCCTGGAGCAGGATCGCGAGCCCGAAGGTCGCGAAGATCTGCACCATGCCCTGGTTGGCCTTGGCCCGCATGGCGAAGCGCACCACGCCCATGTAGGCGGCGGCTCCCAGCATGAAGAGCAGGGCCGCGACCAGCGGCATCAGCACCACCGGATCGAGCCGGGTGACCAGCACCAGCCCGAAGGTCGCGTACATCGCCAGCATCAGGAACTCGCCATGGGCGAAGTTCACCACGTCCATCAGGCCGAAGATGAGGGAGAGTCCGACCGCGATCAGGGCGTAGATCAAGCCCATCAGGAGGCCGCTCGCCAGCACCTGCACCAGGGCTTGCGTCGTCATGGGGGTCGGGGCTCCCGAGAACTGATCGATCGTTGCCAGAAAGAGCGCGGGATCCCCTCTCCCGAGTGGGAGAGGGGTAGGGGTGAGGGTGGCTCGGCTTCAGAATAAATCGCGAAGCGTCGAGCTGGGCAGCTCGACGGTTAAGGATCATTGCGGAAGCCGAGCCACCCTCACCCCCGGCCCCTCTCCCAAACGGGAGAGGGGAGGTGTGCTTCACCTCATGTCGTTCAGCATCGAAGAACGATCGCGTTCAAGTATTCATCGGCCACTTGGCCGGCGCGACCGCCGCCGATTCCGGGAAGATCGTGACGAACTTGTCTCCGATCCATTGCAGCAGCACCGGGTCGGCATGGTTGTTCTGGCCGTCCGACCCGAAGGCCACCTTGGTCCAGGGCATCACCGTGCGGGCGCCAGGGATGTCGGTGGCGGCGAGCGCGGCGCGGATCTTCTGGCCGTCGGTCGAGCCGGCGCGGTCGAGGGCGTCGGCGAGCACGATCAGAGCCATGAACTGGCGCGAGGAATTGTCGTTGAGGTCGCGGCCGGCCCGGGCCTTGTACATGTTGTTCACCGTCGCGACCATCGGGCGCTTGGCGGCGAGGTCGAGGGAGAAGCTGCCGCGGGAGATCAGCCCCTGGAGCTTGTCGCCGACGGTGTCGAAGGTCACCTTCTCGGAGAAGCCGGCGGCCTGCGCGATCATGCTCTTCGGCTTGTAGCCGAGTTCGGCCATGGTCTTGGTGAGCAGGATCGCGTCGGTGGTGTAGCTCGTCGGCAAGAGCACGTCGGCGTTGGCGGTCTTGAGCTGCTGCACCTCGGCAGTCAGCGAGGGCGAGTTGCTCTTGTACTTCACGTCGGCGACGAGCTTGTAGCCGCGCTCGGCCGCCAGCTTGCGCTGCACGGTCGAGGAATCGACGCCGTAGATCGTGTCCTCGAAGAACAGCGCGACCGAGTCGATCGTCTTGCCCTGCTTGCGCTGGGCATCGAGGAAGTCGAACATCGCGGTCGAGAACATCTCGTCGTGCGCGGCCGGGCGGAAGAAGTACTTCAGGCCCTTGCGGTGCAGGCTCGGCGAGGACGAATCGGCGCAGACGAACGGCACGCCGTAGCGCTCGGCGGTGGCACTCACCGTGGCGGAGACCGCCGACTGGTAGCAGCCGACGAGGGCCGAGACCTTGTCCTGGGTGATGAGGCGCTCGGCCTCGGCGCGGCCCTTCTGGGGATCGGCCTGGTGGTCGGCGAAGACGAGGCGGATCTTCGCGCCGCCCATGCCGGAAAGGCCCGCGCCCTTGGCGCCCGGCAAGTCAAGGTCGTGGTCGTTGTTGATGAGGTCGAGCGCCGTCTCGATGGCGTGGCGGGCATCGACGCCAACCTGCGCGCTCGCCCCCGACATGGCGTAGAGCACGCCGACCACCACCTCCGGCGCCGCGGCGCGGGCCGGTGCGCCCCGCAAGGAGGCGAGCGAGAGGGCGCCGGCGCCCACCAAGAGTTCTCGACGACGAATCATGCGCTGGTCTCCAGGGGGCTTCGACATCCTCTAAGCCTCATTCCGCATCCTTTGAACAGCCGGCACGACATGGAACTCGAACCGGCTGTGGACACGATGCACGAACAAGACCCGAAATTAGATTCAAGATATTATCGAGACGAATGGACCGGGCACATCTTTGAGCATTTTCTGACGAAGCGGATACCGGTTCGTTGTAGAAAATGCGGCAAAATCAAAAACCTAGAGCACGGCGAACTCGCTGTTGCGCCGGTCGGTGATCAGCATGCAGCCGGGCGCGTGGGTGATGGCGAAGGCCGGCCGCACGGCGGCGATCACCGATTGCGGGGTCACGCCGCAGGCCCAAAAGACCGGGATCTCGTCGTCGCGGATCTCGACCGGGTCGCCGTAATCGGGGGCCGCGATGTCCCGGATGCCGATCAGGTCCGGCCGGCCGAGATGCACCGGCGCGCCGTGCACGGAGGGGAAGCGCGAGGTGATCTGCACCGCCCGGATCGCCTGGGCGGGGGTGAGCGGGCGCATCGACACCACCATCGGCCCGGCGAAGCGGCCGGCCGGGGCGGTCGCGACGCTGGTGCGGTACATCGGCACCCGCACCCCCATCTCGACGTGGCGCAGGGGAAGCCCGTCCTCGGCCATCGCTGCCTCGAACGAGTAGGAGCAGCCGATCACGAAGGCTACGAGGTCGTCGCGCCACAGATCGGCGACGGATGAGCGCTCCTCCACCACCACGCCGTCGCGCCAGACCCGGTAGCCGGGGATATCCGTGGCGATGTCGAGGTCGAGGCCGAGTTCGGGAATGCGGCGCTCGCCCTTCGCCGAGACGCCGATGATCGGGCACGGCTTCGGGTTGCGTTGGGCGAAGAGCAGGAACTCGTCGGCGAGGTCGGCGGGCAGCACCGCGAGGTTGCCCTGGACGTAGCCGTCGGCGATGCCGGCGGTGCAGCCGGTAATGGCGCCGCTGCGGCAGGCGAGACGGGCCGCCTCGCCGCTCATCCGCGCCCGATCGAAGGGAAGGGTCATCACTGCTCCTCGTCCCGGATCTCGCGTGGTCCCGGATCACTCCGTGCCCAGCGATGCGCCATGATCACCCGTTGTGCAGGTAAGCACCAATCGTCATTTCGCATCGGTTTCGATAAGTCCTTCTTATCGATTGCCCGCGACGGGGCATCACCGGCGCCAGTCCGGACAGGCCGCGACCTCGCAGGCGAGCCGCGCCGCCGTCGCGGCGAGCCCGTCATCGGGGGCGCTGGGATAGGTGGCGGTGAAGTGGATGTCCGGCAGGGCCGGCGCCGGGGCGATGATCCGCAGCGCCCCCTCCTCGACGTCCCGGCGCACCACCTCGGGCGGGATCACCCCGATGCCGATCCCCTCCCGCGCCATCCGGACGATGGTGGAGAGCGAGGCGTTGCTGTGCAGGCGCGGCGGCGGCAGGTTCGATTGCGCCAGCATCTCGCGCAGGGACACGTAGGGGTTGGTGTTCTTCGGATAGGTGATCAGCGGGTGCCGCAGCAGGCTCGCCAGGGTCACCTCGCCGGGGCCGAGATCGAGCCCCGGCGCGGCGATCCAGGCCAGGGACACGCTGCAGAGCGGCAAGTTGACCAGGTTCGGCATAGTGATCGGCCCGACCAGGAAGGCGAGGTCGAGGTCGCGATTGAGCAGCGCGTCGCGCATGGTGGGCGAGATGTCGACCGCGATGTCGACGGTGATCCCCGGATAGGCCTCGTTCATCCGGGCGATGAAGCGCATCAGCCAGGTATGCACGATGGTGTCCGAGACGCCGAGGCGCAGCACGCCGCGCATCGCCCCGGGCCCGGCCACCGCCTGCATCATCTCGGTGCGCAGGCGCAGGAAGCGCTCGGCGTAAGTCAGGAGGTCGCGGCCCTTCGCCGTCAGAACCACCGAGCGGGCGCGGCGCTCGAACAACCGGACCCCGAACTCCTCCTCGAGCGCCGCGATGCGCTGCGACACCGCCGGCTGCGAGGTGTTCATCCGCTCCGCCGCCTTGCGGAAGCTGCACAGCGAGGCGGTCCAGTAGAAGATCTCCAGGCTTCTCAGTTCCGCCATGCCCCGTCCCGGATCGCCCACGGGATACAATGGAGCAAGGTTCGGACCATGCGCAAATGGCGGTGGCCTGCGGCGGAATGGCGAGAGGATGGGCGCGGCCTTCTCCTCTCCCCGACAGATCCCGGGCTTGCCCGGGATCTGCAAGCGACAGGCGAAGTCGGGCAAGCCCGACTTCTCGCGGGGAGAGGGCCGTGTCACCGTTCAGGTGACGCGGCGAGCGGAGGCGGAGCCGAAGCGAGGGTGAGGGGGTGTTTCCGGACGAGCCTCACGCGTCGAGCCCCCCTCACCCTCGCGGCGAACCTTCGGTTCGCTGCTCCCTGAGCCCCTTCGGAGCTCAGGCCTCTCCCCGCCCGCGGGGAGAGGGGAAACCCGCGCCTCGTCCTTCCACGAGAAGCCCGTCTCACTGGTCCATGCTAGACGTCGCTTCGGACGGACAGGACCAGGCCAGTTTGGACGCAATCCCTCCCCGCACGCTCCCCACCAGCGCCCGCATCGGCGCCGACCTGAAGGCACAGATCGCTGCGGGCCTCTATCCGCCGGGCGCCGCCCTGCCCTCGACCCGGGCGCTGGCGGCGGAGCTCGGGGTCTCGCGCACCACCGTGACGGCGGCCTACGATCAGCTCGTCGCCGAGGGCTACCTGGAGACGCGTCCGGGCGCCCGGACGCGGGTCGCCGCCGGCATCCTGCCGAGCGCCGCCCCGGCGGCGGCCGGGCCGAACCCGGCGCCCCGCCTCTCCACCTTCGGGCGGCGCCTCCTCGCCGAGCCCGCGCCCCCGGTCGCGCCGGCATCGGCGATCGATTTCCGCTACGGCGACCTCTCGGGCGACGATTTCCCGATCCTCGCCTGGCGGCGGGCGCTCAACGTGGTTCTGCTGCGCCGGCCGGCCCGGCTCGGCTACGGCGATCCGCGCGGGCTCCCCGCGTTGCGGGCCGCGCTCCAGGCCTATCTCTGGCGGGCGCGGGGCCTCCGCTGCGGCCTCGACCAGATCGTCGTGGTCAACGGCTCGCAGCAGGGGATCGACCTCTGCGCCCGGCTCCTCGTCGATCCCGGCGACCGGGTGGTGATGGAGGATCCGGGCTACGGGGCGGCGCGAAAAGTCTTCGCCGCCGCCGGCGCCGCGATCGTGCCAGTCCCGGTCGATGCGGAGGGCCTGCAGACCGGGCGCCTCCCGGAGATCGGCCCGGCGCGGCTCGCCTACGTCACACCCTCGCACCAGTTCCCCCTCGGCGGCGTGCTGCCCGCCGCGCGCCGGCAGGCGCTGCTCGCCTGGGCGGAGGCCTGCGGCGCGACGATCCTCGAGGACGATTACGACGGCGAGTACCGCTTCGACGCGCGGCCGGTGGAGGCGCTGCGGAGCCTCGACCGGGCGGGGCGCGTCGTCTATGCCGGCACGGTCTCCAAGACCCTCTCGCCGCAACTGCGCCTCGGCTACCTGGTGGTGCCCGAGGCCCTGAGCGCGGCCTTCGCGGAGGCCAAGCGCCTCGCCGACCGGCAGGCGCCGGGGCTGGAACAGGCCGCCCTCGCGGTCCTCCTGACGGAGGGCGGCTACGAGCGCCACCTGCGCCAGGCCCGGCGGCGCAATGCCGGCCGGCGCGCCGCCCTGCTCGCCGCCCTGGCGGACCATTTCGGCGGACGGGTGCGCGTCGAGGGCGCGGCGGCGGGCCTGCACCTCGTCGCCTGGTTCGAGGGCGTCCCGGCCGCGGCCGAGGCCGGGATCGCGGCGGCGGCGCGGGCGGCGGGGATCGGCGTCTACCCGGTCGGCCCGCTCTACCATGACCCGCTGGCGCGGCCGGACCGGGCCGGGCTGCTCCTCGGCTTCGCCGGCAACGAGCCCGAGACGATCCGGACCGGCATCCGCCGCCTCGCCGCGGCGCTCGACGACGGGCCTCCCATCGGGACGTGACCGGGGGCGGCCGGCCGGCGCGCGAGGGGCGGCGTCCCGCCCTCGCCGTCATCCCGCCCGTGATGACGTCCTGGCTCGAGCGAGCCTCGGCGCGACCGGATCTCGGATACTTCCCAGAGTATATGACCACGGTACAACTCCGAAACAACGGCTGAATGCAGCGCTGGCGCGCCTGAGTCTAAGCGTTCGGCAAGGAATCCCCCCTAGCCCGACAGCATAGGCAGCGTCCGGCCGGTGCATCGCGCCGGCCCTTTCCCGAGGGTCCCCGTGCAGCAACCATCTCCGGCACCGGCAGCACCCCTGGGTCAGGGGGGGCGGCGGGAGGTCAGGCTCGGGCGCCGGCTCTGGGGCACCGCCCTCCTCCTCGCGGCGGGCCTCGTCGCCCTCACGGCGATCGTCATCGCGCCCTCGGTCGCGGCCTATCGCAACGGCCAGAGCAACCTCGTGCGCATCAGCCGGCTGCGCCAGGTGCTCGAGGCCGCCAACCGCCTCTCGGCGGAGCGCGGCCCGGCGAACGTCACGATGTCGATCGCGCCCGGCAGCGATCCGGCGGCGCAAGTCCGGCTCGCCGCGTTCCGGACAGCGAGCGACGGCGCCCTCGCGGCCCTGCGCGGGCCGGTGAAGGACGAAACCAGCCACGCCCTCCCCTACGGCCTCCTCGCGGCGACCGCCGCCCGGCTCGACGAGGCGCGGCGGGACGTCGACCGGGTGGCCGGCCTGCCGGCGGCGGAGCGGGGCCTGGAGGACATCACTGGCGCGATCGCCCGGATGATCGCCGCGGTCGACACGTTCCAGGACGTGGTCGCCTGGGAGATCCGCGAGATCGGCCGGGCCGACCCGGCGCTTGCCGGATCGGCCCTGATCGGCCACGCGGTGAGCGATCTGCGCGAGTATGGCGGCCGGATCGGCTCCGCCATCATCCCGGCCGTCGCCGTGCACCGCCCCCTCGATGCCCGCCAGTTCACCGACGCGACGCGGATGCGGGGCCGCATCCTGGAATTGCTGCGGCTGCTGCGCGGCCAGGCAGCGTTCGGGCCCGGGCAGCCCCTGGAGAGGCTGTTTCGCGAGGTCGAGGAGACCTTCGCCGGGCGGGGGCTCGGCCTGATCGAGGCGACGATCGCGGAAGGGCGCGACTCGGGCCGCTACACGCTCACCGCCGACGAGCTCACCAACCGCTACGTTCCGACCCTGAAGCCGGTCGAGGCCCTGCGCGAGCGCTACCTCGCCGGCATGGTCGCGGGCTTCGCCGCCGAGCGCGACGCGGTGCGTGCGCGGCTCGTCGCGGTCGCCGGCGGCACCGTCGCGGTCCTCGTCCTGCTGGTCGCCCTGCTGCAATCCCTGCGCGCCTCGGTGCTGCGTCCGCTCCTGGTCGCGCGGGAGACCGCGATGGCGCTGGCCGAGGGCGGCGCGCCGGCCGCCCGGCCGCTACCGGCCCTGCGCATCGTCGAGATCCGCCGGCTGTTCGACGCGCTCGCGGTGCTGGAGCAACGGCTGCGCGAGCGCGCCTCGCTGATGGAGACCCTGCGCCGTCAGGCCGAGACCGACGGGCTGACCGGCCTGAGCAACCGCCGCGGCCTCGCCCTGGCGATGGGGCGCGCCGCCCCCGAGCGGCCGGCCGCCGTCCTGATGATCGACCTCGACGGCTTCAAGAAGGTCAACGACACGCTCGGCCACGAGGCGGGCGACGACCTGATCCGGCAGGCCGGCGCGCGCCTCTGCGCCTGCACGGGCAAGGCCGGCCTCGTCGCCCGGATGGGCGGCGACGAGTTCGCGGTCCTGCTCCCCGGCTGCGACGAGCCGGCCGCGGTCACGATGGCCGGGACGATCCTGCACAGCCTCTCCGAGCCGTTCCCGGTCGACGGCCAGACCATCCATATCGGGGCGAGCATCGGCATCGCGCTCAGCCCCGGGCACGGCCCCCTCGCCGACGGGCTGCTCGCCAGCGCCGACATGGCGCTCTACGAGGCCAAGCGTGCCGGACGGCACTGCCACCGCGTGTTCACGCCCGCCTTGCGCGAGGCCACCCTGGCGTGGACCGCGCGCCAGCAGGAACTGCCCCGGGCGCTGGCGGCCGGGGAGTTCGCGCTGGCCTACCAGCCGCAGGTGCGCCTCTCCGACCGACGGATCGTTGGCGCCGAGGCCCTGATCCGCTGGCGCCATCCCCGGCTCGGCCTGCTCGCACCGGCCGACTTCCTGGCCCCCCTCGAGGCGAGCCGGCTCGCCGCGCCGGTGGGCCGCTTCGTGCTCCGCGAGGCCTGCGCGCAGGCCGCCGCCTGGCGCCGGGACGGGGCGGGCGACCTGCGCGTCAGCGTCAACCTGTTCGGCGCGCAGTTCCACTCGGTGAGCCTCGTCGACGAGGTCCGGGCGGCGCTCGCCGATGCCGGCCTGCCGGCCTCCGCCCTCGAGCTGGAGATCACCGAGACCATCATCCTGCAGCACGACGAGGCCCTGATCGCCCCGCTGCGGGCGCTTCGCGATCTCGGCATCGGGCTCGCCTTCGACGATTACGGCACCGGCTACGCCTCGTTGAGCCTGCTCAAGCGCTTCCCGCTCACGCGGCTCAAGATCGACCGCTCCTTCGTGCAGGGCATGGAGGCCACGGGACAGGACGGGACGGGCCTCGACCAGGCGATCCGGGACCGGGCGATCGTCCAGTCGGTGCTGACCCTCGGCCGCAGCTTCGGCCTCGCGGTGACCGCCGAGGGCGTTGAGACCGAGGCGGTGGCCGGGCGGCTCCTCGCGAAGGGCTGCGAGGAGGCGCAGGGCTACCTATTCAGCCGGCCGATGCCGGCGGAGGCCTTCACGGCCCTGTTGCAGCCGGAGGAGCGGCTGAGGGCGTGACAGCCGGCTCGGTTCCGTCCGGTCCCCCGGCGTGGTAGCGAGGCCGCGTCCCGTTCTCGAACCCGCGTTCCCGCATGAACCCCATCTTCGCCGACCTGCCGACCACCGTGTTCGAGGTGATGTCGGCGCTCGCCCGAGAGACCGGCGCCGTGAATCTCGGCCAGGGCTTCCCGGACGATCCGGGCCCGGCCGACGTGCGCGCCAAGGCCGCCGAGGCGGTGGTGGAGGGCTGGAACCAGTACCCGCCGATGATGGGGCTGCCGGAGCTGCGCCGGGCGGTCGCCGCGCATTACGCGCATTGGCAGGGGCTCGCCCTCGATCCCGACGCGGAGGTGATGGTGACCTCCGGTGCCACCGAGGCGCTGGCCGGCGCCCTGATGGCCCTGATCGAGCCCGGCGACGAGGTCGTGCTGTTCGAGCCGATGTACGACGCCTACCTGCCGCTGGTGCGCCGGGCCGGCGGCGTGCCGCGCTTCGTCACCCTGACGCCGCCGCATTTCCGGATCACCGAAGCAGCGCTGGCCGCCGCCTTCTCGCCGCGCACGAAGGTCGTGCTGCTCAACAATCCGCTCAATCCCTCGGCCACGATCTTCCCGGACGAGGACCTGGAACTGCTGGCGCGCTTCTGCCAGCGCTACGACGCCGTGGCGCTCTGCGACGAGGTCTGGGAGCACGTGGTCTTCGACGGCCGCCGCCACCGGCCGCTGATGGCGTTTCCGGGCATGCGCGAGCGCACGGTGAAGATCGGCTCGGCCGGCAAGATCTTTTCCCTCACCGGCTGGAAGGTCGGCTTCGTGATGGCGGCCCCTTCCCTGATGCGGGGGCTGGCCAAGGCGCACCAGTTCCTCACCTTCACCACGCCGCCGAACCTCCAGGCGGCGGTGGCCTACGGGCTCGCCAAGGACGATTCCTATTACGAGGGCATGCGGGCCGACTTCGCCCGGGCCCGCGACCGGTTCGCCGACGGTCTCAAAGGTCTCGGCTTCAGCGTCCTGCCCTCGGCCGGCACCTACTTCCTCAACCTCGACATCGCCCCCCTGGGCGAGACCGACGACGTCGCCTTCTGCGAGCGGCTGGTGCGCCGGCACGGCGTCGCGGCGATCCCGGTCAGCGCCTTCTACGCCCACCAGCCGGTGCGCACCATCGTGCGGTTCTGCTTCGCCAAGCGCGACGACACCCTCGACCGGGCGCTGGAGCGCCTGCGCGGCCTGGCGGCGGGGCGCGCAACCTGATGCGGGGCCTCCTTGTCGAGCCGGGGAGCCGGGGCCACATCCTGGACCATGAGCACCACGCACCCGCTCCGGAGCCCCGGGATGACCTCTTCGCAGACGGCCGGCCGCGTCCCGCCCTTCGGGACGGGTTCTTTCGGCCAAGGACCCTTCCAAGGATCCTCCGGCAACGGAGCCGAGTTCAAGGCGGGCGGCTTCAAGGACGGCCGCTTCCCGCAGGACGATCCCTTCTCCTTGCGCGCCCGGGGCCCCAAGGCCCTGGAGGGCTCGTCGCCCGAGCAGGTGATGGCGCGGCTCGACCTGCTCGCCCATCTCCTCGACACCGCGATCCTGCTGCCCGGCAACCGGCGCATCGGCCTCGACGCGATCGTCGGCCTGATCCCGGTGATCGGCGACGCGATCACCACGGCGATCTCGTCCTACATCGTCTGGGAGGCGAAGCGTCTCGGCGCGCCGCGCTGGCTCCTCGCCCGGATGGCCGCGAACGTGGCGATCGACGGCGTGGTCGGTGTGGTGCCGATCGTCGGCGACCTGTTCGACGCCGCCTTCAAGGCCAACCGCCGCAACGTCGCCCTGCTGCGCCGGCACCTGGAGCGCAGCGATGCGTTGAAGCCCAGCGTGATCGACGTCACCGCGACCCGCATCGACTGACCCGAGACGTACGGCCGGGGGACGCCGCATGAACCAGCGCCCCCCGACGCCTGAGCTCGACGCCGTCCCGGTCACCTCGCCCGCGGCGGGCCCGGTCAGCCTGCCGCTGCCGGGCCCGACCGGCACCGGGCGGCTGTCGCCGCTGAACCGGCGGCGGCTCGCGAACTTCAAGGCCAACCGGCGCGGCTACTGGTCGTTCGTGCTGTTCTGCGTGCTGTTCGTCGCGAGTCTCTTCGCCGAGTTCATCGCCAACGACCGGCCGATCGTCGCCTCCTACAAGGGCGAGATCCTGTTCCCGATCGTGGTCGATTACCCCGAGGAGAAGTTCGGCGGCTTCCTCGCCCGCACCGATTACCGCGACCCGGTGATCATCAAGGAGATTTCCGAGAACGGCTGGGCCGTCTGGCCGCCGATCCGCTTCTCCTACAACACCCACAACCTCGACCTGCCGGTCCCGGCCCCCGCCCCGCCGACCTGGCTCCTCTCGGACGCACAGTGCAAGACCGTGGCGGAGAAGACCGGCGGCACGACCTGCCGCGACATCGAGTGGAACTGGCTCGGCACCGACGACCAGGGCCGCGACGTCGTCGCCCGGCTGCTCTACGGCTTCCGCCTCTCGGTGCTGTTCGGGCTGACCCTGGCGCTGGTCTCCTCGGTGATCGGGGTGCTCGCCGGCGCGGTGCAGGGCTATTTCGGCGGCTGGGTCGACCTCGTGTTCCAGCGGGTGATCGAGATCTGGACCGCGATCCCGTCGCTCTATCTCCTGATCATCATCTCGTCGATCATCACCCCGAGCTTCTTCGTGCTGCTCGGGATCCTGCTGCTGTTCTCGTGGGTGTCGCTGGTCGGCGTGGTGCGGGCGGAGTTCCTGCGCGCGCGCAACTTCGAGTACGTGCGGGCAGCCCGCGCGCTCGGGCTCTCCAACGCCCGCATCATGTTCCGCCACCTCCTGCCCAACGCGATGGTGGCGACGCTGACCTTCCTGCCCTTCGTGCTGAACGGCTCGATCACCACCCTCACCTCGCTGGACTTCCTCGGCTTCGGCCTGCCCCCGGGCTCGCCGTCGCTCGGCGAGATGCTGGCGCAAGGGAAAGCCAACCTGCAGGCGCCGTGGCTCGGGCTGACGGGCTTCGCGGTGATCGCCGTGACCTTGAGCCTGCTGATCTTCGCCGGCGAGGCGGTGCGGGACGCGTTCGATCCGCGCAAGACGTTCCGGTGAGGAGCCCCCGGCTCGGACTCACGGCGGTTTTTCCCATCCTCCACGTCATCCCGGGGCCGCATAGCGGAACCCGGGATCCATAATTGCTGACGTTCGAGGATGAAGCGGAACGCGATCCGTCTCGTTCTCGAACGTCAGCGGTCATGGATCCCGGGCTCTCGCCAAGGCTCGCCCCGGGATGACCCGGAGGGCTTCAAGACTGTCGGCCGAAGCAGGCGCTCAATCCCGGTACACCCGCTCGTAGCGCCGGCCGAGACCGGTCAGGATCTCGTAGCCGATCGTGCCGGCGTTGCGCCCCACCGTCTCGAGGTCGAGGCCGTCGCCGATCAAGGTCGCGGGCGCGCCGCGGCGAAGAGCCTCCTGCGGCGCCTCGGTGACGTCGAGGATGATGAGGTCCATCGAGACGTTGCCGGCGAAGGGGCAGCGCACGCCGCCGACCACGGCCTCGCCGCGGCCGGTCGAGGCGCGGGGAAAGCCGTCGGCGTAGCCCAGCGACAGGGTGGCGAGGCGCCGGGGGCTAGAGGCGACCCAGCGGGCGTTGTAGCCGGCGGTCTCGCCGGCCGCGACCTCGCGGACCTGGAGGATGCCGGCCTCGAGCCGCACTACCGGGCGCATCGGGTTGTCGTGGCCGGGCCGCGGGTTGCCGCCGTAGAGGGCGTAGCCCGGCCGCGCCAGGTCGGCGCGGCAGGAGGGCAGGAAGTCGCCCGAGGAATTGGCGAGGGAGGCCCGGATCCCCGGATAGGCGGCACGCACCCGCGCGAACTCTGCCGCCTGCCGGTCGGTGAGGGGATCGTGCTCGACCTCGGCGCTGACGAGATGGCTCATCAGCAGGTCGATGCCGGCTTGCGCGATCACCGGATCGCCGGCGAGCGCCAAGCCCTCCGGCACCGACAGGCCGAGGCGGTTCATGCCGGTATCGACGTGGAGGGCCGCCGGGCGCGTCACGCCCTCGGCCTGGTTCGCCGCCGCCCATTCGGCGATCTCCTCGCGCGAGCCGAGCACCGGGCGGAGATTCGCGGCCCGGTAGTCCGGCCCGCGGCCCGGCGGGAAACCGTTGAGCACGTAGATCGCCGCCTCGGGCACCGCCTCCCGGGCGGCCAGCCCCTCCGACAGGTGGGCGACGAAGAAGGTGCGGCAGCCCTCCGCCCACAAGGCGGGGGCGGCCCGGGCGATCCCACAGCCATAGGCATCGGCCTTGATGACCGCCGCGGTCTCCGGGCACTCCGCGGCGTTCGCGAGGATTCGCCAGTTCGCCCGCAGGGCCGAGAGGTCGATGGTGAGGCGGCCGCCATGGCCGATGGGGCTCGAGTCGCGCATGCGCACGGTCTACCCCCGGTCCAGGGCCCCGCCAAGAGCGCAGGAGGAGGCCGCCTGCCCCGAAGTCAGGCAGCCCCTGCCTACATCGTGTCCGGCAACCGGTCGCCCTGCGCCAGATTCGAGAACCGGGTGATCTCGGCGTCGAACTGGAGCTCGACCGTGCCGGTGGGGCCGTGGCGCTGCTTGCCCAGGATCACCTCGGCCTTGCCGTAGACGCGGTTCATCTCGGCCTCCCAGGTGAAGAACTCTTCCGTGCCCTCGCGCGGCTTCTTGTTCTTGACGTAGTATTCCTCGCGGAAGACGAACATCACCACGTCGGCGTCCTGCTCGATCGAGCCCGATTCGCGCAGGTCCGACAGCTGCGGCCGCTTGTCGTCGCGGGCCTCGACCTGGCGCGAGAGCTGCGACAGGGCGACGATCGGCACCGCCAGCTCCTTGGCGAGCGCCTTCATGCCGGTGGTGATCTCGGTCATCTCCTGCACCCGGTTGTCGCCCTTCTTGGACGAGCCCGACAGGAGCTGGAGATAGTCGACGACGAGGAGGTCGAGGCCGCGCTGGCGCTTGAGCCGGCGGGCTCGCGCCGCGAGCTGGGCGATCGAGATGCCGCCGGTCTGGTCGATGTAGAACGGGATCGTCTGCATGTCCCGGGCGGCGTCGGTGATCTTGTAGAATTCCTCCGGCCGGATGTCGCCGCGGCGGATCTTGTAGGAGGCGACGCCCGATTGCTCGGCGATGATGCGGGTGGCGAGCTGCTCGGCCGACATTTCGAGCGAGAAGAAGCCGACGATGCCGCCGTTCTTGGTCGCGATCGAGCCGTCGGGCTGCTTCTCGCCGACATAGGCCTTGGCGATGTTGAACGCGATGTTGGTGGCGAGCGAGGTCTTGCCCATGCCCGGCCGGCCGGCCAGGATGATCAGGTCCGAGGCCTGCAACCCGCCCATCTTGGCGTCGAGGTCGGACAGGCCGGTGGCGATGCCCGACAGCCGCCCCTCGCGCTGGTAGGCCTTGGCCGCCATGTCGACCGCCGCCGTCAGGGCGTCGGAGAATTTCTGGAAGCCGCCGTCGTACTTGCCGGTCTCGGCGAGCTCGTAGAGCCGGCGCTCGGTCGCCTCAATCTGCTCGCGCGGCGAGGTCTCGACCGGGGCCTCGTAGGCGCCGTTGACCAGGTCCTCGCCGATGGTGATGAGGCGCCGGCGCAAGGCCAGGTCGTAGATCGTGCGGCCGTAATGCTCGGAATTGATGACCGTCGTCGCCTCGGCGGCGAGCCGGGCGAGGTACTGGCCGACCGTGAGGCCGCCGAGATCGGCGTCGCCGAGATAGGTCTTGAGCGTGATCGGGCTCGCGAGCTTGCCGGCCTTGATCAGCGTGATCGAGACCTCGTAGATCCGCCGGTGCACCTCCTCCATGAAGTGCTCGGGGAGCAGGAAGTCCGAGACCCGGTAGAACGCGTCGTTGTTGACCAGGATCGCGCCGAGCAGCGCCTGCTCCGCGTCGATGTTGTGCGGCGCGACGCGGTATTCCTGCTGCACGGGTTCGAGATTCGCCGTCAGGGTGGTGGGAATGGCCATCCGGCGGGGCTCCGGCTCATCGAAGGGGGCGGCACGGGTCGGACGACCGCGTGTCAGATCATAGACGTGGCGGCGACCATCGCACCGTCATGGTTGACCAAACCTTGCATCCTCGACCGAACCTTGGACCCGGAGGCCCGGGCGGTCGCGCAAAACGCAGGCGGGGCCCGCGACTCGCGCCGCGGACCCCGTCATGCTGGAACAAAATGGGAACAAGTCAAGCCCGACCCGCGGGCTTGTCCCCGCTGTCCCGGCAATCCCACCCGCGCGGGCGGGATTGCCGTGGAGCGATCAGCGGTCGTCCGCGTCCGGGCCGGCCTCGGCCAGGGCGGCACCGACCTCGAGGCCGAGATCGTCGAGGTTGAACTCCTCGCGGGTGGTGGTCGACTCGCCGCGGGCCTGGCGCTCGGCCTCCTCGGGGCTGCGGGCGATGTTGACGGTCACGGTGACCTCGACCTCGGGGTGCAGCACCACCGGAACGGTGTGCAGGCCGAGCGTCTTGATCGGCTGCGCGATGTTGAACTGGTCGCGGTTCACCGTGAAGCCGTCCTGGGTCACCACCTCGGCGAGGTCGCGCGGGGAGACCGAGCCGTAGAGCACGCCGGACTCGCCGGCCTGGCGGATCAGCACGAAGCTCTTGCCGTTCAGGGTCTCGCCGACCTTCTCGGCCTCCGCGCGGCGCTCGAGGTTGCGGGCCTCGAGCTGGGCGCGCTGGTCCTCGAAGCGCTTCTTGTTGCCTTCCGTGGCGCGCAGGGCCTTGCCGCGGGCGAGCAGGAAGTTGCGGGCGAAGCCCGGCCGCACCTTCACGGTCTCGCCCATCTGGCCGAGCTTGGCCACGCGCTCGAGCAGGATCACTTCCATGGTCGTCGTCCTTCGATGGTGGGGCCTCGTCGGCCCCGGGTGGTGATGGCGGAGCGTTCCGCCGTCGGGGAACCGGATCGCCTCGCGGCGCCCCGGGGATTCGAGAGGTCAGGCCACCGGCGGGGCCTGAACCGGCCGGCGCCGCCCGGCGAGGGCGTCGACGAGGCCGAACAGTGCGAGCGCGGCGAGTGCCAGCCCTTGCGTCAGGAAGACCAGCACGTAGAGGCCGATCAGGATCGGCGTGCGGCCGGGCTTGCCGCGGCTGCGGTCGTGGAGCGCGGCGAGCCCCTGCAGCGCTAGGGCTGCCGAGAGGGCACCGAGCAGCGCGACCCCGAAGGCGCCGGCATAGCCCGGCGCCACCGAGAGCACGGCGCCGACGACCAATCCCCACAGGGCCCGGCGCGGCAGGGCGGTGGCGGGGAGGTCCGGCCAGGGCCGGGCCAGGCGGCCGGAGATCTGCACCACCCGGGCGCCGGCCCAGAGATAGAAGGTCAGGAGCAGGGTGAAGGTCGTCGCCATGATGGCGGGCGCCAGGCCGGCGACCCGCTCGGCGATGCGGGCGAGGTCGTCCTCCTCCAGCCCGGCGCCGCGGGACGGGGTCTCCTGCATCTGCAGTTGCAGCATCGCCCGGGCGAGGCGGCGGACCCGCTCCTGGTAGGCGGCGTGGTCGCCGGAGGACAGCATCACCACGACGACGAGGGCGATGGCGGCGGTGACGGCGACCCAGGCCAGCAGCCGGCCGGTCGGGTACCATTCCATCCCGCCGGAGGACTTCTGGCGACCAAGCAGCGCGAGGTAGCCGAGCCACCAGGCCGGCAGGGCGGTCGAGACTAGGAAGGCGAGGCCGCGCAAGGGGGACGAGACGATCGCGAGGGCGAGCGTGCCGGAGGCGGCGGCGACGAGGCCGGTCCGGTGGCTCCAGCCCATCGCCACGATCAGGATCGGCAGCGGGGCGAGCAGGTAGAGGGCCAGCGCGAGCGGCGTCGCCTGGACGACGACCCCGATCAGGAGCGCCGAGGCGAGGCCGGCGACGACGCCGATGCCGGTGTGACGAACCATGACACCTTGTCCGCTGTCCCGCCGCCCGTTCGGGCGGGGTTAGAGGCGCGGTAAAGAACGCCCCAGCGACCCGGCGGCACGAGGCCGCCGGGTTGTTGATCAAAGAGTTAGCGGATCACGTAGGGCAGGAAGCCCAGGAAGCGGGCGCGCTTGATCGCCTGGGCGAGCTCGCGCTGCTTCTTGGCCGACACCGCGGTGATGCGCGAGGGCACAATCTTGCCGCGCTCGGAGACGTAGCGCGAGAGCAGCTTCACGTCCTTGTAGTCGATCTTCGGGGCGTTGGGGCCCGAGAAGGGGCAGGTCTTGCGCCGACGGAAGAACGGACGACGGCCACCGCCGCCACCAGCACCGAAAGCCATGGCTTACTGCTCCTCGTTCGTGGTGCGCTCGACGCGCTCGGTGCGCTCGGGACGATCGCCGCGATCCGGACGGTCGCCGCGCTCGGGGCGGTCGCCGCCGCCGAAGCCGCCGCCGAAGCCGTCGTCGTCACGGCGACGGCCGCGCTCGCGGTCCTTGCGCTCGTCGCGGTCACGCTTCTGCATCATCGCGGACGGCTCGGACTCGAGCTCCTCGACACGCACGGTCATGAAGCGCAGCACGTCCTCGGAGATACGCATCTGGCGCTCCATCTCGGCGAGGGCCGCCGGGGGAGCGTCGATGTTGAGGAGGGTGAAGTGCGCCTTGCGGTTCTTGCGGACGCGGTAGGCGAGAGACTTCACGCCCCACATCTCGGTCTTCTCGACCTTGCCGCCGTTCTGCTCGATGACGGACTTGTAGGTCTCGACCATCGTTTCGACCTGCTGCGAGGTCACGTCCTGGCGAGCCAGGAACACATGCTCATAGAGAGCCATGATGGGCCTTTCTCAGGGAGACTAAGGCCCGCTGCACGAGCACGCGGGAAGCGGTTTCGGGCGTCGGGCCGGTTCGTCCTCGCGTCGCACGGCGCCAAGCCCTTCGAGCCTGCAAAGGCCCGAGCGGTTGTTCGAAGGCGGAGACACGGGACGACGGGGCGAACCCCTATGCCGGACGACAAGCCCGACACCGTCCGTTCAGCCCCCGGCCGGAGCGAACGCGAGGCGCGGCCTATAGCAGGTTTTGATGGGATGGCAAGGGACAGGGCGAGAGGGAGCACGCGTCGGAGGGCGCTCAGTGCACCTCACAAAACTCCCGCCGCGCTGTTGCTGCCGCAGCCGGCCGCGACGGTGATCGGGAGTTTCGTGAGAAACACTAAGGCGGGCGTAACCATCGCGCCGCTAGGGTGCCGCAGCGTTCACCACAGGATGTCTCGCCCGATGGCGTCGGCCGCGGCCTTCCGACCCGACAGACGGCCGCCGGCGGCCTTCCTCGCCGACCTCGTCGAGGCGGCCGAGCAGGCCGTCGATGCAGGCCGCACCCTCGACGGCGTCGCCGACCTCCTGGTCGCCCGGGCCGACGGGCTCTCCGCCACGCAGGTCGGCGCCTTCGACGAGGTGCTGACGGTGCTCGTCGAGGGGGCCGGGACGGGCTCGCGCGGGCGGCTCGCCCGGCAGGTCACCGCGCTCGCCCGGCCGCCGCGCAAGCTGGCCCGGCGCCTCGCCTGCGATCCCGAGGCGAGCGTCGCGGTGCCGGTGCTGGCGCGTTGCGCCGCCCTGCCCGACGAGGTGCTGCTGCGCGTCGCCCGCAACCGCGGCCCGGTGCATCTTGCGGCCATCGCCCGGCGCGAGACGGTCGCCGCCCGGGTGGCGGACGTGCTCGCCGACCGGGGCGACGAGGCGGTGATGGGGACGCTCGTCGCCAATCGCGGGGCGCAGCTCTCGCTGTCGGCGCTGACGCTCCTCTCCGCGCGCATGGAGGACCGGGACCGCCTCGCGGCGGGGCTCGCGGCCCGCGGCGGCCTGCTGCCGCGCCAGCGCGACGCGCTCCTGCGGCCCGTCGCCCGCCCCGGCCCACCGCGGCGCGCCGTCGAGGCGGTCGCCCTGCGGGTCCGGCTCGGGCTCGAGGAGGCCGACCTGCGGAGCTGGCTCGCGCATGGCCGGACCGCCGAGGCGCTGCTCGGCCTCGCCCACCTCGCCGGCTGCCCGCCCGAGCGAGCCGAGGCGGCGCACCGCGCCCCGGCGCCGCGGGCGCTCGCCCTGGTCGTGCGGGCGGCGGATCTGCGGCTCTCAACCCTCGGCGCCTATCTGCGGGCCCGCCCCGGCCCGACCCCGACCGCCGAGGCGGCCGGCGCCGCGGTGCAGGCCTACCGGTCCGTAACGGTGGCGCAGGCCCGCGCGCTGGTCGCGCCGCAGGGCTGAACGGAGCGGGAGCACGGCACGCGACAGGGGCACGAGGCCAAGCCGCCGTCAGCAGACGCTCGACCCGCTCGAATGAACCGTCGTCGTCCATCCCCGCAGGGTGGTGCCCGTGGTGCCGGTGAACAGCCGCGAGATCAGCGGGAACAGGGCGACATATTTGATCTGGATCACGACGACGATCGCGTTGTCCTTGTCCGACATCAGGGCGAGAGCGCTCGACGAGACGTCGGATTCCAGGTACGTCATGTTGCCGGCGCAGATCTTGATCGCGTTGTTGCTCTCGCTGATCTGCGCCATGCTGACCGTCGGCTGGTTCTGGCTGTAGCGGACCAGGGTGTTGGCCTGCCGCGCCATGTAGGCGTTCATCGTGTTCGTCGTGCAGCTCTGGTCGCTCGATCGGGAGCAGCTGGCGATCAGGCTGCCAATCTGCGTTGACGAGCGCTCGATATCGCGGGTGATGGTCGAGATCTGGATGAAGTCGACCAGCCCGGCGAACAGCAGCAGCAAGGTCGTCGCCAGGAGGGCGAATTCCACCGCCACCGACGCGCGCGCGCTGCGGCGGAACCGGTCGAGGACGGCGAATCCTCGCGGGCGGGGCGTCGCGCTCATCGCCGGAACACGACCGAGGCTTGCGCGGTGATCGCCGGGATGAGCGGCAGGATGCGTAAGGTCGGCAGCGCCGCCCGCAGCAGCAGCGCGTCGCCGGCCGAGCCCGCGCTGAACGTCGCGCCGGTGACGCCCGTGGCCGCGGTCGGCGCGTCGGACAGCCGCATCATCTCGACGACGACCTGCGCCTTGCACGATTGCGCCTGCACGATGCGGATCTTCGCGCACACAGTCGTCTTGTAGACGTCGGCGCTGGCGAGCAGGAGCTCCGGCTCGGGCGCGGAGGCCGAGTCGTACAGCGCGTTCGACAAGAGCATCTGCGTGTACTGAGCGATGACGAATTGCAGGGCGCCGACGATCATGAAGATCGCCGGCCAGGCCAGGAAGGCCATCTCGACCGACGCGACCCCGCGCCGGCAGTCGCGCAGCCCACGGAGATGATGACGCCACATCTGCGCGCGCCTCAGCTGGGGCAGGAATTGCGGCAGATGCGCAGGTAGTCGATCAGGCCGCCATAGGTGTCCTCCCGACCCGCCGCCCGCCAGCTGATCCGGTACTCGGTCGTGCTCGCGCTCGGGTTGACCGGAACGACGAAGTTGATCACCCGCTCCGTCCACGCATCCGCCTGCACGCACACGTCGACCATCGAGGAGGCCGCAAAGGTGTAGTTGCCGGATTTCTCGATGTAGACTTCGATGCGGTTGGTCTGCCCGTCGACCTGGTACCACGAGACGTCGCTGTCCTTAGCGCCGCAGATGACCCGGCCGGGCTGGTTCGGATCGCGCTGGCGCGCGATGTACCAGTACCGGACCTGGTAATTGCCCGGCGACAGATTCATGATGCGCGACATCGTCGAGTTCGAGTGGCAATTCCTGTTGCCGGTATTCGCCGAGGTGTTGCAATCGCTGTCCAGCTCCGCGAAGAAATCGCCGAAGCGAACGACGTTGCTGGCCAGCTCGCGCTGGCCGTTGATCTCGATGCCGGCATTCTGCGTCGTCCAGCCGTTCCAGCTATTGCCGTTGTTGACGCCGCCGAGCACGCTCCAGCTGTTGTACTGCACGCTGTGGCTCGGCTTCTCGAACGATTCGGTGAACAGCAGCTGCGGCGCGCTGCTCGCGGTCAGCGCGGTGGCGGCCGAGACGACCGGGCAATCCCGCGCGACCGCGAAGTCCACCCCCTGCATCTTCAGGACGGAGCTGAAGACGATGCTCATCCGGCCGGTCGCCGAGACGTGGACGTTGATGTCGGTGTTGTTGGTGGCTGTCAGGACGTCGCTCGCGTTGAGCCCCTTGGCGACCTTGACGCGGTCGGCGATCGGCTGGATGTCGGCGGCTGGATACAGCTTCGTGGTGTCGGTCGACCGCACATCCTGCGGCTTGCGGGCGTCGATATAGGCCTTGGTCTGCAGGCAGGCCAGTTCGGCCGCACTGGTCAGGCGCTGACGGTAAGCAACGGCGCGAGAGGCCTCGATCGATCCACCGACGCCGATCAGAAGGGCCGGCAGCGCGATCGCGATTATGATTGCGACGCTGCCTCTCTCATCGCTCAATGACATAAAATTGATCCGCGAATGGCTCGCAAATCAAACTGCGCCGGCATTTGCTTATTTTTTGATAATGGACCCCTCGAAAATGAGCATTGCTGCCTGTCGCGCGCTGCGCGACTGCTCGGCATGCGGCATTCCAGCCACTACGGGCAGGACACGATGGCGAAATACAGAGATCGTCCTTTCCAGTCGTGCGCCTCTCGGTGCCAAGCGACCGAATTCAACTACCCGAAGGTCAACTACATCTTCGCGCGCGTCGGAGGCCTGCGGGGCCACGCGGGGTCAGGATATGACAGGTACGATGCACTGCCCGACGCGAGCAGGACCGTCCCGCGGCGCGGGTTATCCTGCCGGAGTACCGTCGGGACGATAGGATTATAGGTCCAACCCGCGTCCATGACGGCCGGACTTCGCGCACCTCACGCAACTTCCGCTGCGCTGGCGCGGCCACAGCAAGCGGCGACGGTGGTCGGGAGTCTTGCGAGAGACACGTCGCGGCCCGCGCCGCCACACCGGCGGCCCGCCGCGATCGTCGCAGCCTCGAGCCTTGTTCAGCAAGACCGGGCGGGACACCGCGCGACGGCGACCGCCGGGCCGCATTCCGTCACGGCGCCTTCGCGGCCGTCCCCAGATGCGTGTCGAGGAAGGCGGCGATCTCGGTGAAGACCTCGCGGGTCTCGGGCGCGTCCGGATCGAATAGGTACTGGGCGTGGCTCATGCCCTCGAACACCTGGAGCGAGGCCTCGACCCCGGCCTGGCGCAGCTTGCGGTGGGTGCGCACGGTGTTGGAGAGGAAGAGGTCGCGGGTGCCGGTGGTCAGGATGGTGGGCGGCAGGCCGCGAAGGTCGCCGTAGATCGGCGAGAGCTGGGGGTCGCGCAGGTCGTGGCCGGCGGCGTAGAGCTTCGCGGCCCGGGTCAGCACGCCGTCATAGGAGACGAGCACGTTGTCCAGCCACTCATTGGCCTTGTAGCTGTCGCCGGTCTCGGTCAGGTCGGACCAGGGCGTGCCGGGAGCGATGGCGGCCGGGAGCGCCAATCCCTCGCGCCGGGCCCGCAGCATCAGCGCCAGGGTCATGCCGCCGCCGGTCGAGGTGCCGAACACCGCCATGTTCCCGGCCGGCTGCAGGGCGAGCGCGGCCTTCCACACCGCCATCGCGTCGTCCATCGCCGCCGGATAGGGCGCGTCCGGGGGCATGCGGTAATCGAACGAGATCACCGTGAAGCCGCCGAAGGCCGCCATCAGCACCGCCTCCAGCGTGCCGGCCTCGCCCGGGTTGTAGACGTAGCCGCCGCCGTGGATGTGGATGAGCAGCCGGTGACGGTTGCGTTCGGGCACCACCTTCGGGGCGATGATCCAGGCCTTGACGCCGCCGATCACCTCCGGGGTCGAGACCACGCCGAGGCGCTCGCGCAGGGCCGGCAGGGGCGCGGCGGTCTGGGCCGCGAGCTTCGCCACCAGCGCCTTCCACTCCGCCGCGTTGCCCGGATCGGCGTTCCAGGCCGGGGTCTTGTAGGGCGCCGCGATCGCCGCCTGGAATTCGGGGCTCACCGTGCCCGGCACCGGGATGCGCCGGCCCGGCACGGTGCGCGGGCCGGGCGCGGCATTGGCGGCGTTCTGGGCCGCCTCCATGCGGGCGAAATCCGACGCGTCCGCGCTCGGAGGCCCCGCCGGCTGCGGCTGCTGCGCGAGGACGGCCGTCGGCAGCGCGACGGCCAGAAGCAGGGCGGCGAGGCGGCGCGGGCCGGGCAATGGACGGCAATCCTGTCAGCGTGGAGCGCCGCACGATTCGCATGGCCGTCTCCATCCCGCAAGATGGACCCAGCCGGTGAGGGGGTGCCGCCCCGCTACGGCAGCCCGCGCCGCAGGGGCGAGGCGTCGTAGCCGTCGAGCAGGTCCTGCGGATCGCGGTAGATCGCGGTGCAGCCGGCCTCGCTAAGCTGCGCCTCCGGGAAGCCGCCGCACAAGACGCCGATCACCGGCAGCCCGGCCTTCGCCGCGGCCTCGGCGTCGTAGGGCGAATCGCCGATCACGACCGCCTGGCCCCGGGGCGGGCGGCCGAGCTTGTCGAGCGCGGCCTCGAAGATGTCCGGATGCGGCTTCGAGCGCTCGGCCTCGTCGGAATTGGTCGCGACGTCGACGAGGTCGCGGATACCGGCGATCTCCTGGTAGTGCTCCACCTCCTCGGCCTTGCCGGAGGAGGCGAGCGCCAGGACGTGGCCTTCCGCCTTCAGCCGCTCGAACAGGGCCCGCACGCCGGGAAACGGCTTCACCTCGGCCAAGTATTTCGTCTTGAACAGCTCGGAGCGGAATTTCTCGAGCTTCTCGCCCTCGCGCTCCAGGCGCTCCTTGGGCACGAAGAGCGGCATCAGCTGGTCGCCGCCCTTGCCGATCTGACCGCGGACCTCGTCCGCCGAGACCGTGATCCCGAAGGCGGCGAAGGCCTCCGCCCAGGCCTTCGCGTGCAGGTCGACGCTGTCGAGCAGGGTCCCGTCGATGTCGAAGATCAGGTGGCGGATCATGCGGGATACTCCTGTTGCAGCCGAGCACGAAAGCCATGCAAAGCGCCGGGGTTCCGTATGGCTGAAGCGGCGCGGCTGGCGTTCGAGCAGCGCGACCGTTAGAGGTTCGTCAACGCCGTTCCCCGCCGGCCGGTGGGACGGCTCCTTCGAGAACCCGGGAAGTGTCGATGTCCGTCCTGTCCAGAGCCTGCCTCGTCGCGGCCGTGGCCGCGCTCGCGGGCGGCTGCATCAGCAATCCCCTCGGCCAGGTCGGCGGCGTGCTCCCGGCGGGCGATGTCGGCCCGCCGCCCTCCCTGCGTGGCGACGTGAAGCTGCCGGCCCGCAGCAGCGGCGACCTCGCCCAGGCGGCGACCGAGCCGACCCGCCGCCTCAACGTCCCGACCAATTCCCGCGCGAGCGGCGACACCCTGAGCGCCCCGCCCCGGCGCATCCGCCGCGAGGACATCGAGGGCGAGGGCGGCGCCGGCGGCAGCAGCGGCAGCAGCCTGTCGCCCACCATGGGCTCGGGCGGCTCGGTCGGCCTCGGCGGCAAGTTCTGAGCGGCAAGCGCTAGAGCATTTTCCGACGAAGTGGACACCGGTTCGTCGAAGAAAATGCGGCAAAATCAATGGCCTAGAGAGCTTCGCGATTGCAACGCGATCGTGAAGTGCTCTAGGACCCTCGGGAGTCGCGGCTCTCCGCATCGGCCTTGGCGGCGGCGCGGCGGGCCCGGGTCTCCTGCGCCCGCGCGGTCTCGCGCAGGCGCCGCAGGCGCTCCTCCAGGCCGGCGCGGGTCGCGGGCCACCAGCCGCGGCCGGGCGCGTCGGGCGCCGCCGCCGGCACCGCCTCGGCGATCTCGCCGAAGGTCGGGATCCGCCACCAGCCCCAGACCAGCGGCCCCGGCGCGGCGATCGCCGGATAATGGGCGAGCGCGTCGGCCTCGGCGATGGGGGCGTCGTCGAGGGCCTCGAACACCACGATTCCCGCCTCCGCCACCTCGACCGCAACGCCGAGCGGCGGAGGATCGCCCCGCGGCACCGGGTGCCGCCGGCGCCGGCGCTCGGCTTCCGCCGCGGGGTCGCGGGCGGCCTCGCGCCGGGCGCGCCGCGCCGCCGGCTCGTTGGCGGCCGCCGCCTCCTCAATCACCGACCAGACCTCTTTCAGCGCCTCGTAGGAGCGCCAGGGCACCCGCCAGGCCCGAATCTCCGGCGCCCAGGCGGCGAACGGGATGGTGCGCAGGGTATCGACGACACTCCGCGAATAGGGCGTGCGGACCAGGAGCGCGTCCGTCTCGGCCGCGAGGTAGGGGCTCTCCAGCGGCTCGAAGGCGTAAGCGTCGCGGCCCTTGTCGTCGCCGTAGGCGTCAAGGGCCGAGATCTCCCGGGCGATCCAGGCATCGGCCCGCTGCTCGGCGGTGGTGCCGGGTACGAACCAGCGCCGGAGCTTGCGCCGCCAGCGGGCGGTCGGAAAAGTCTCCTTGAAGCGGGCCAGGAGCGCGCGGTCGAACGGCATCGCCACCAGCACCCCGGGGCGCTTGGCGGTGCCGGGCGCCACCGCGAAGCCCGCCCCGCGGGCGACCTCGCCGGCGGGGGCTTCCTGCTCGACCTTTTCCACCTCGGTCACAGCCGACTCGCCATGTATTGATCGTCCTGCGCCGCTCGTCCCAACCCTCGACCTCATCCTGAGGTGGAGGATAGGACGAGCGGATCCTCAGATCGTCGGGGCCCGGCCGCCGTAATAGTCGTCGAGGCGCCCGCCATAGGATGGATCGGTGAAGGGGTCCTCGTCTGGGCCGTGGCGCGGGGCGCCCGCGAGGGTGTCGGCGTCGATGTCGATGACGTAGCCGCCGAGCCGCAGGTCGTAGGTCAGCGATTTCCAGGGCACCGGGTGGTAGCTCTCGCCGAAGCCGAGGAAGCCGCCGAAGGACAGGACCGCATAGGCGACCTGCCCTGTCACCTTGTCGACCATGAAGTTGTAGACGCTGCCGAGATGCTCGCCCTTGCGGTCGTAGACGGCGGTGCCCTCGACCTTGTTCGAGGCGATCAGCCGGCGGGTCTCGTCGAGGGCGACGCCGTCGCCCGACGGATCGAGCTCCATCGTGCCGGGCTCGCGGTAGGCGCGCTCGTTCGGCGAGGCGCGGTTCTGCGGGAGTTCGGTCGGCATGGCGGGACTCCGGGACTGGTGTGCCTCGGGGGAACCGGGCTCGCCCGCGACGGTTCCGCGCGATCAGCGCACCTTGGCCTCTTCCACGCTCTCCTCGGCCTCCTCCCGCTGCTGCTGGTCCACCTCGGTGCGCACCGTGCGGCTCGCCAGCGTCATCTCGATCGCGAAGGCGGTGAGGGAGGCGAGCGTGCAGACGATCGCGGCGCCGAACAGGAAGAAAAGCACGCTCGCCACCGCGGCGTCCCGCAGGGTGCCGAGGAAGAGGGTCAGCACCGCGCCGCAGATCGCGACGCCGCCGAGCGCCGCGATCACCACCGCCACGTCGAGGGCGAGGCTGCGCCGGCGCAGGTCCCGGAGCCGGGCTTGGTCGCCGGGCCGCTCGGCGATGCGGTCGGAGAGCTTCTCGACTTGGTCGGCGATGCGGGCGTGGCGGGTCGAGAAGACGTTGAGCAGCGTCGCGATGCCGGAGAGCAGGAATACCGGTGTCAGCGCCACCTGGATGATGTGGGCGGTCGAATCGACCTGGGACGGATCGGCGGAGGGGAGCATGCGGGATCGGGGGCAAGCGCGGGCGCGGCCTGGCGCCGGACCGGATCCCCCGCGATATAGGGCGCGGCGGCGGAACGACATCGCGCCACGCCGATCCCGCAATGCAGCAGACGAGACGACGTCTTTCCATTCCGGCATAAGTACTCCATCAGAGTACTCCGTCTAGGATGGCGGCAGCAGGGATCGAGGACGCAGAGACGCATCGCTTTGATGGCGCACGATCCGACCTGGCGCGGCGCGCCGAACAGTCCGTCATCCGGATCGCGGCGAGGATGCATTGCCGCCAAGGTCCATCTGTCCCAGCGGAAACTTGACGCCCGCCCGGTACAAAATTACTGGTACTCGCAGGAGTTGCAGCTTTCCGCGGGGCAACCCGTCGGGACGCGTTCCAACGGAGGGGTGCGTGCGGGGACGAGAGGGGAAGCTGGCGGAACCGCCGCCGGGAGGGCTGGCCGCGGCCTGCGCGGCGCCGGACGCGGTGGCGACCTGGCAGTGGGACATCGGGCGCAACATCCTGTGCGGCGATGCCCGCATGGCGGCCCTCTACGGGCTCGATCCCGACCACCTGCGCACCGGCGCGCCGATTCCCCTTCTCCTCGACCGCATCCATCCGGACGACCGGGCCGGCGTGAAGACCCGCATCGCGCGGGCCGCGGAGGAAGGCGGGTCCTACGTCCTGCCCTACCGGCTGCTGTCGCGAGACGGCGGCGTGCGCTGGGTCCTGTCCTGCGGCCGCTGCACCCGCGACGCGTCGGGCCGGCCGCTCGAAGGGCGTGGCGTGGTCATCGACCTGACCGGGGGCCAGGCTCATCCCCTGGAGCGCGCGGCCGAGCACGGCATCGCGGTCCGCCGCGCCGTCGACGACTGGCACGACCCGTTCCTGCACCGCCTCGCCGACATGCTGCTCCTGGAAATCGGCCGCGGCCTCGCGGCGGATCAGGGGCCGTCGGCGTGGAAGAATTGAGGCCGGACGCTGCGTCCGCTTCGTGTCTTCGAGTCGCGGTAATTACGATGAAGGCGCGGGATCCCCTCTCCAGGCGATACCGGGCTTGCCCGGTATCGCTCCAAGGTGTGGGAGAGGGGTAGGGGCGATCGAAGATCGCGCAGGGTGACACGGTTCCATGTAAAGCTGAGATCGTCGTGCTGACAGCGGGGTGGTTCGAGCCGGACTCAGGACCGCAGCACCCTCACCCCCGACCCCTCTCCCACACGGGAGAGGGGAGACGCGCTTCGTCTTGAAGTATACTTGAACCCGCCCGGCCGCCGCCTCACCCCGCCATGATCGCCAGCCGCGCCCCATGGGTGAGGCGCAGGTCGAGCTCGCCCGCGCCCGCGGCGGCCCGGAACACGGCCGCGACCGGGCCCTCGCCCCGCTCCGCCAGCGCGCCGGCCAGCACGCCGTCCGCGCCCGCCGGGCTCGCCAGGGTGACGGTGGTGGCCGGACCGAGCGGCAGGGTCACGGCGCGCGCCGGGCTCCCGAGGATCTCGGCCTCGACGATCGGCGCCTCGGCCCCGGTGCCGAGGAGGGCGGCGTAGCGGGCGCGGGAGGCCGCGACGTCGCGCACCGCCACCGTGAGCGAGGCGACCCCGGTGACGCCGTTGTCGTGGCGGCGCACGTCGCCCTCCTGCACGCGCAACGCGCGGGGCGTGACGTCGCCGCACAGGAACGGCACGTCGGAGCCCGGCGCCCGGGCGGTCTTCCAGTCGAGGCGGGCGCCGTCCGGCCGGAAGCGGCCGCCGGCGACCGGATCGGCGATGTCGAGCCCGCGCGCTTGAGCCGCCTTCACGTCGGCCTCGATGTTGGACGGCAGCAGCGCGTGATCGAGGAAGCCCTCGCCGGCACGGTGATAGACCTCGGACCAGCGGTTGCCGGGTTCGGGCTTCTTGAAGGCGATCAGCTCCAGGTAGGCGCCGTCCTGAAGCACCACCAGCACGTTGTGGGTGATGCCGTTCTGGTGCTCGCCGCCGCGGATCACCGTGAAGCCGAGGCTGGAATAATCTGCGAAGGCCGCGTCGAGGTCGGCGACCGCGATGACGAGGTGGTCGAGGGTGAGGGACATGACGTTTCCTCTTTTAGGCGGCCGGCATCTGCGGACGGCCGGGGATCCAGGAGCGGCCGGGCACCGCCTCCAGGAGGGCGCGGGTATAGGCGGCCTGCGGGGCGGAGAAGACCTCCGCGGTCGGGCCGGCCTCGACGACGGCGCCGTCCTTCATCACGGCGATGCGGTCGCAGATCTGGCCGGCGACCCGCAGGTCGTGGGTGATGAACAGCATCGACAGCCCGAGCCGGTCGCGGAGTGAGTCGAGCAGCGCCAGCACCTGCGCCTGGACCGACACGTCAAGGGCCGAGACCGGCTCGTCGGCGACCAGCAGCTCGGGCTCCAGCGCCAGCGCCCGGGCGAGCCCGATGCGCTGGCGCTGGCCGCCGGAGAATTCGTGCGGCAGGCGGTCCATCGCCGCCGGATCGAGCCCGACGAGGCCGAACAGCTCGCGCGCCTTCGCCATCGCGTCGGCCCGGGAGACGCCGTGCAGCATCGGCCCCTGCGCCACAAGGTCGCCGGCGCGGCGGCGCGGGTTGAGCGAGGCGAAGGGGTCCTGGAACACCATCTGCACCCGGCGGGCCTGACGTCGCATCGCCTGCCGCGACAGGCCGGCCAGATCGGTGTCGCCGAGGCGGATCGTGCCGGTATCCGGATCGAGCAGGCGCACGATGCAGCGGGCGAGCGTCGACTTGCCGGAGCCCGATTCGCCGACGATGCCGAGCGTCGTGCCCCGCGGCAGCGACAGGCTCACGTCCCGGACCGCGTGCGTCACCCGGGCCCGGCCCGGAATGAGGCCGCCGCCCTTGCGGTAGGTCTTGGAGACACCGGCGAGCGTCAGGATCGCCGGACCCGCTACTGGGCGCGGCGGGCGCGGCAGGAGCGGCGGCACCGCGCCGATCAGCGCCTTGGTGTAGGGCGCCCGCGGGCGGTTGAGCACGGCGTCGGCCGGCCCCTCCTCGACGAGGCGCCCGGCCTGCATCACCGCGACCCGGTCGGCGATCTCCGCCACCACCCCGAAATCGTGCGTGATGAACAGCACGCCCATGCCGCGCCGCCGCTGGATGTCGCGGATCAGCGCCAGGATGCGTCCCTGGGTCGTCACGTCGAGGGCGGTGGTCGGCTCGTCGGCGATGAGGAGGGCCGGCTCCAGCGCCAGCGCCATGGCGATCATCACCCGCTGGCGTTGGCCGCCGGAGAGCTCGTGCGGATAAGCCCGGAGCGCCGCCGCCGGATCCGGCATCCGGACCTCGGTCAGCAGCGCCAGGGTCTTCTCGCGGATCGCGCGGGCACCGAGCTTGGTGTGGATGCGGAAGGTCTCGGCGATCTGGTCGCCGGCCCGGCGCAGGGGATTCAGGGCCGTCATCGGCTCCTGGAAGATCATGCCGATCTCGCGGCCCCGCAGGTGCCGCATCTCGGGCTCCGAGGCCCCGACGAGGTCGCGGCCGCGAAACAGCACCTGCCCGGCATCGGGCCGTACGCCCGCGGGCAGCAGCCGCATCACGGTGTTGGCGAGCACCGACTTGCCCGAGCCGGATTCGCCGACGACGCACAGGATCTCGTTGGCCGCCAGCGACAGGGAGACGTCGCTCAGTGCGTGGCTGCGGTCGGCCCCCGGCGGCAGGCGGACCGACAAGTTCTTCACCGAGAGGAGGTCGCTCATGCGGCGGTCTTTACCGGTGCGGGGCCGCGCAGGCGCGGGTTGAGGGCGTCGTTGAGGCCCTGGCCGACCAGCGACACGGCGAGCACCGTGACCAGGATCGCCACGCCCGGAATCGCCGAGACGTACCATTGCGTGCGCAGCACGCCGCGCCCGGACCCGATCAGGTTGCCCCAGGAGGCGACGTTCGGGTCCGAGAGGTTGAGGAAGGCGAGCGCGCTCTCGAGCAGGATCGCCACCGCCATCACCACGCTGGCGTAGACGATTACCGGCGGCAGGGCGTTCGGCAGGATCTCCCGGGCGATGATGCGCGCGTCGCCCATGCCGAGTACCCGGCAGGCCTGGACGAATTCGCGGTTGCGTAAGGTCAGGAACTCGGCCCGGGTCAGCCGGGCCGGGGCCGGCCAGGACACGAGACCGATCGCCACCGTGACCGTGGTGATGTCCGAGCCGAACACCGCGACGAGCACGAGGAGCAGCAGGAAGTTCGGCAGGGTCTGGAAGGCTTCCGTGATCCGCATCAGGACGTCGTCGACGATCCCGCCGTAGAAACCCGCGACCGCGCCGACCGCGATGCCGATCGCGATGGCGATCACCGTGGCGACGAGGCCGATCAGGAGCGAGACCCGGGCGCCGTGGAAGACCTGGGCGGCGATGTCGCGCCCGCTCGCATCGGTGCCGAGCCAGACCTTCGGGTTGACGAAGGGCCATTGCAGCGGCCGGCCGGCGAGGCCGAGCGGGTCCTTGGGAAACAGCACCGGGGCGGCGAGCGCCACCGCGACGACGAGGAGGAGGAGCACGGCGCCGAGCAGAGCCGCCGGGTTGCGCCAGTAGCGCGCGAGAGCCGCCATGGCCTCTAGCGCCCCGCCGCGATGCGCGGATCGAGCCGGCCGTAGATCAGATCGACCAAGAAATTCACCGTGATGACGAGGAGCGCCGACACGAACACGATGCCGAGCAGGGTGTTGAGGTCGCGCTGCACCACCGATTCATAAGCCAAGCGCCCGAGGCCCGGCAGCGCGAACACGCTCTCGACCACGACCGAGCCGCCGAGCATCGTGCCGGCTTGCAAGCCCACCAGGGTGACCATGGGAAGGAGCGCGTTGCGCAGGGCATGGCGCACGATCACGCCGGTCTCGCCCAGGCCCTTGGCGCGGGCGGTGCGGACGTAGTCTAGGCTCATCACCTCCAGCATCGAGGCGCGCATGATCCGCAGGTAGGTGGCGAGGAAGACGAGGGCGAGCGTCAGCGTCGGCAGGACGAGGTGGCGGGCGATGTCGAGGAGGCGCGTCAGGCCGGTATAGCCGGCACCGACCTCCTCGATGCCGCCGGCCGGCAGCCAGCCGAGATGGATCGCGAACAGCACGATCCCCATCAGCCCGAACCAGAACGAGGGCGTGGCGTAGAACATCAGCCCGAGTGTCGAGATCAGGGTGTCGGGCCATTGCCCGATCCGCCGCGCCGCGAGCACGCCGAGGCAGGTCCCGCCCGCGAAGGCGAGGGTGAGGGAGGCGCCCATCAGCATCAGCGTCACGGGCAGCCGCTCGGCGATCACGGTCGCGACCGGCTTGCCGTAGATCGCCGACTGGCCGAGATCGAGCTGCACCAGCCGCCACAGGTAGCGGGCGAGCTGGGCCGCGGCCGGCAGGTCGAGCCCGTAATAGCGGCGCAATTCCTCGGCGGTCGCCGGATCGCCGCCGCCCATCTGGGCCATCAGCGCGTCGACGGTGTCGCCGGGGGCGAGCTGGAGCAGCAGGAACAGCCCCGCCAGGATGACGAGGAGGGTGGGGAGGCTGGCGGCGAGGCGGCGGAGGGCGAGGAGGAGGATGGTCATGGGTGGGCCTCGGGCGCGACGCCCCGACCCCTCCCCCCACGGAACTCGGGCTTGCCCGAGTTCCGCATCCCTGTGCCCAAGTCGGGCATGCCCGACTTGGGA
>NZ_JBEXZS010000103.1:0-62972 GCF_040593685.1 Methylobacterium sp. EM32
TTCGTACCGCCGCGATGGCGTCGCGGCGGTGCAGCCCTCTTTGGGCGTTTCCTCCCTAGACTTCGGGCCGCCTCGCAAGGGCGGCCTTTTTTCTGTTGCGTGCGCGACTCCCGCGGCGGCACTCTCGCGGTGCGGGCGAGGGTCCGGACCGCGCGGGAGATCGATCGATGGAGCGCCCACGGAGCGTCGGCATCGCCTGGTACGAGCCGGGCGACTATCCCCGGATCCGGGAGGCGATGGCGGAATCCGGCCTGCCCGAGAGCTACGCCACCTGGCAGATGTCCGCGACCCAGGTCGAGCGCGAGGTGTCGCGCAGCGGGGTGGCGGTGGCCCGCATCCGGATCGAGCCGGAGGCCTTCCTGGCCTGGTGCCACGCGAAGGGCACCGCACCCGACGCGGCGGCGCGGGCGGCCTTCGTGCGCGAGACGCACGAGGCGGGCGGAGGCTGAGCCGGAAATTCTAGCGCCGGCATTGACGCCAAATTCGTCGCCGGTGGAACGGTTCCTGATCCCATTCTCGACCTCGTCCTGAGGTGTCAGTCGATCAACGATCGACTGACCTCGAAGGAGACTTCCAGAGATCACAGAGCTTTCTGGAGCCCTCCTTCGAGGCTCTCTTCGGTCGCACCTCAGAGGGTCGCGGATGAGATGAGGACGGCCCCCGTGACGCTGTTCTTGCTCGCCGAACAGGCTCCTGCACGATGTCGAGGCCGACTCGTCCGAGCGCCCCGAAATCCCCCTCGATCAATGCCCGGGCCTGACCCTGATCAGCCCTGTGCAGGTTCCCTTGAGCGGACGAGGTCGAGCGCCGCCGCGACGGCGGCCTCCGTCTCCGGCCGCGGCCGCACCAGGGGCAGGCGCAGGTCGGGCGCGACGCCGGGGCGCAGGCGCGCGAGGGCGAGCTTGACCGGGGCGGGATCGGTCTCGAGGGACAGCGCCGCGATCAGCGGCGCGAGCCCGGCCTGGATCGCCCGGGCGCGGGCATGGTCGCCGGCCCGGATCGCCCGCTGCAGGGCGGCGCAAGGGCCCGGCACGAGGTTGGCGATCACCGAGACGCAACCCAGCCCGCCCATCGCGCCGTGGGCGACGGCGGCGGCGTCGTTGCCGCAGAGCACCGGGAAGCCTGGGCCGGCCGCCCGCGCGACCTCGCCCAGGGAGTCGAGGTCGCCGGCGGCATCGACCAGGCCGGCGATCCGCGGCAGGGCGGCGAGGCGCGCCAGGGTCTCGGGCCGCAGCGCCATCCCGGTGCGGGCCGGATCCGCGTGGAGGAGGAGCGGCCGCCCGCACGCCGCGGCGATGGCGGCGCAATGCCGGGTGAGCCCCTCCTGCGTCGGGCGGCTGTAGTAGGACGTGACCGCCAGGGTGGCAGCGGCCCCGGCGGCCTCCGCCGCCAGGGTGCGGTCGATCGCCGTGCGGGTGCAGTTGGTCCCCGACGCGACGATCACCGGGATCCGGCCCTCGGCCGCCGCGACGACGACGCGCACCACGCGGTCGCGCTCCGCCTCGGTCAGGGTCGGCCCTTCGCCGGTGGGGCCGCCGACCACCAGCCCCTCGGTGCCCGCCGCGACCTGGGCGGCGACGAGGTCGCCGAGCGACCGCTCGTCGATGCCGGTCCCGCCGGCGGTGAAGGGCGTGACGAGGGCGGTGAGTGCGCCGCCGAACGGGGGCTCGCGCCCCGTCACGGGGCCAGCGCCAGGGTGGTGTCGGCGAGGCGCACCGCGTCGGGCCGGCGGCCGGTCTCGGCGGCGGCGTAATGCAGCGCGTCCCGGCAGGTGCGGAAGAGGCCGCCACCGAGGCCGTGCGTCTCGACGGCGAGCCAGTGGCCCTCGGCGCTGCGGCCGACGAGGAAGGCGAGGGTGAGACGGGCCGGGCTCGGGGCCGGCGCGGTGACGTCCGTGGGGTGGGGCATCGGGAGTTTTTTCGGTTCGCGCGGCCGTCCTCGCGGCCGCACCCTCAAGGTGTCCCGGTCGGCGTCAAGGATCGAGGCGGGCGGACCGGCCCCGGTATCAGGATCCCGTATGGTTTTGCCGTGACGCCTCGCGCATGCCCTCCCCATACGGCGACGCCCCCGCGGAGGACCGCGAGGGCGAGGACGAGACCGACGAGGAGGCGGATCAGGCCCCTGCCCCGCATGCCGGCGTCACGGCTTGAGCGCGACCCGGCGGATCTCGCCGACCACCACGAGGTAGCACAGGCCGGCCACCAGGGCGTTGAGGCCGACGAAGACCAGGGCGCCGTTGAACGAGCCGGTCTCACGCACGATGTAGCCGATGACGATCGGCGTGGTGATGCCCGCGAGGTTGCCGAAGGTGTTGAACAGGCCGCCGCTCAGGCCCCCCGATTCCTTCGGCGAGGTGTCCGACACCACCGCCCAGCCGAGCGCGCCGATGCCCTTGCCGAAGAAGGCGAGCGCCATCAGCCCGACCACCAGGGCGTCGGCCTGGACGTAGTTGCAGCCGATGATCGCCATCGAGAGCAGCATGCCCGACACGATCGGGATCTTGCGGGCGGCGGTCAGGGAATAGCCGCGGCGCAGAAGCTGGTCCGAGATCACGCCGCCGAGGATGCCGCCCAGGAACCCGCACAGGGCCGGCAGCGTCGCGGCGAAGCCCGCCTGCAGGATCGACAGGCCGCGCTCCTTCACCAGGTAGACCGGGAACCAGGTGAGGAAGAAGTAGGTCAGCGTGTTGATGCAGTACTGGCCGACATAGATGCCGAGCAGCATCCGCTCCGAGAGCAGCTGGCGCAGGGTGCGGCCGGCGCGGGTCGCGGTCTCGGCCTTGCGGCCGTCCATGTCCATCATGGCGCCGCCGGCTTCGAGGTAGTCGCGCTCGGCCGGGTTGATCGCGGGGTGCTCGCGGGGCCCGTGCACCACCTGGGTCCAGAGCAGCGCGAAGGCGATGCCGAGCGCGCCCATCACCGTGAAGACGTGGTGCCAGCCGAAGGCGTGCACGATCCAGCCCATGAGGGGCGCGAACAGCACGGTGGCGAAGTACTGCGCCGAGTTGAAGAAGGCCGAGGCCATGCCGCGCTCGTGCGCCGGGAACCAGGCCGCGGTGATGCGGGCATTGGCCGGGAAGACCGGCGCCTCGGCGAGTCCGACGGCGAGGCGGAGCGAGAACAGCACCGCGACGGCGGCGAAGCCCGAGAAGAAGCCGACCGCGCCCTGCATCAGCGTGAAGGCCGACCACAGGAAGATCGCCGCGGCATAGACCCACTTCACGCCGTAGCGGTCGAGCAGCCAGCCGCCGGGGAGCTGGGCGAGGACGTAGGACCAGGCGAAGGCCGAGAACACGTAGCCCATGGTCACGGCGTCGAAGCCGAGATCCTTGGCCATGGCCGGGCCGGCGATGGCGATGGTCGCCCGGTCGGCGTAGTTGATGGCGGTGGCGGCAAACAGCATCGCCAGGATGACGAGGCGGATGCGGCTCCGCTTCGCGGCCACAAGGCCGAGGACTGCGCTCATGGATCTCCTCCCGGGCGGTCCAGGGAACCGCGACGGCGTCTCGTTCGCGCCCCGTCTTGCAATGAGGGGCGTTCCGGGACGGGACCCTAGGGGCGGCGTCGGGGCGAGGTCCAAGTCAAAGGCTGAATGGGTCGATGCGCGCGCCGCATCGACCAGAGCCTGACAGCGAGGTGGGCGGCATCGATTCCGGGATCAGGAGGCGAGCCCGTAGACCGCGTCGCCGAGGCGGCGGAAGACGGTGCCGGCTTGCGCGCGCTTCCACAGCCGGGTGTTGAGCGCCGCCACCGGGTCGTGGCCCGGCAGGGTCAGGCCGCGGGCGGCGAGCCGCTCCCAGATCTCGGCGGCGTGCATCGGCCGCCCGGCCTCGGCCAGGATCTCCTCCGCCGCCTCCATCAGCCGGCGGCCCTCCTTGCGGCTCTCTTGGCGCGCCGTCGCGCCGGTGGGGGATTCGGTCTGCGGCTGGGTGGATGCGGGAACAGGCTCCGCGACGGGCGGCGAGACCGGCTGCGCCCGGGCCGGTTCGGCGGCAGGCCGGGCGAGCCGGCGGCCGAGATCGAGGTAGAGTTCGTGCTCGGCGATGGCCCGGTCGAGGGCGGCGCGCTGGCGCCGCAGGTCGTCCAGCCGGGCCTCCGTTTCCGCTTCCGACAGGAACATGCTGGCCTCTTGGAATATTCCATATTTCAACAGATCGCATCTTGGTCTGCCGGAATGCGTAGAATAGGAATATTCTTCGAGAGTGCAAGCCCGTCACCGGAATGCCCGGGCACGATCCACCGCGCAAAGGCTGCCGCTCGTCCGGATCTCCCTTCCGGTGCGAGACCGTTGGGGGAAAAGGAATGGCGCTGGAATTCTCCTCTCCCCGCGGGCGGGAAGAGGGCTGTGTTCCCATTCAGGGAACACAGCGAGCGCAGACGTAAGCCGGAGCGAGGGCGAGGGGGTCTCGACGCGCGAGACTCCTCCGGAAACACCCCCTCACCCTCGCCCTGTGGGCTCGCTGCCGACCCAACAAGGGGTCGGCAGCCCTCTCCCCGCCCGCGGGGAGAGGAGAATTCCAGCGTCATTCCCTGTTTTCCGACAGCTCTGCCCACACGTGAAGGCGGTACCGGTCGAAGCGCGGGCTTGACGGATCATCGAGAGATTTCGAATGAATTCGAAACATTCTATTAATTAAAAATGGAATGTTCCTTTATTTGAAATCCCCAGCCCTCGCAGGGAATCAGAATTCCCGATCGTCGACGGGTTGGGACGGAACGGCCATGGCCGCCGCGCCACACGACACCGGCGGCCTTTTATCCTGCCTCCCCTCAGGCAGCCCCTGCCCTCACCACCGCCTTGCGGCGGGCGGGCTTGGGCGGCACGAGCAGGGTGCCGGGATCGGTCGGCATCAGCTGCAGGCCGGCCTCGTCGAGGCTGATCGGCAGCTTCGGAAACACCTCCTTGACGTGGGCCACGTCGGCCTTGAACGCCTGGCGGAAGCTCCTCAGAGAGGCGTTGTCGGCGCCGAACTGCTTGTGGACGAGGTCCCAGGAGAGGCGGAGCGGCCGCTGCAGGCTGCGCAGGCGGTAGCCGACCCAGAACAAGAGGTCGAGCTTGCGCGCCGAGCCCGAGAAGGCGCGGGCGGCCCGGATGTCGACCGGCAGGGCGTGCTGGATCAGGTTGTCGTAGAAATCCTGGTGGAACTGCACCGTCTTCGACCAGGCGATGCCGTCCTGGCCGCTCGCGCGCCAGAGGTCGAGCTGGCGGAAGGGCGGCATGGTGATGGTCGAGGAGCGCGACTGCCCGTCCCACAGGCCGATCTGCATCGTGCAGGCGGCCAGGCGGTGCAGCTGCTCCTTGAACTGCCGGATGGTGCCGCGCTCGCCGCCGGTGACGGCGAAGCCCATCTCGCGCATGAAGCCCGACAGGCTGTCGGCGACCTCGACCGTAGGGCTGCGCTGGCGCACCGCCTCGGTGCAGAGATGCAGGAGCACCAGCCGGGCCTTGGGGCCGTAGGGCAGCCCCTGCAGCTCCATCTGGCCGGTCGATGGGTTCTTCAGCCGGCCGGCGAGGATGCTGAGCGTGTTGCGGCCGTACTCGCGAAAGAATTCCCGCTCGTCGCCGGGGTCGCGGTAGGGCAGACCGCAGAGCGCCAGCACGGAATGGATGTGCTGGATCGTGTCCGGGGTGACGGGCTCGGCCTCGATCACCATCCGCACCGCGTCGCGCCGGCGCTGGTCGCGCCCCATGGCGGCGCGGGCATCCTGCTGGCGGCCGGCCTCCGCCCGCTCGGCGTCGCGCAGGGCCTGGCGGTGGGCGATGTGCTCGACGATGACCGCGAACAGGAACCCGCCCCGGGCCGCTTCCAGCTCCGCCAGCAGGTCCTCGTCGTGGATCGCCGCGATCCTGGCCTCGATGCTCATGCGTGACGTGTCTTGCCTGCCGACCGTGCCCGGCGCTGAACGGCGCTCCCCGCCGGTGATGGGCCGAACCCCGGATACCCAAGCCTTCATGCACGATTCCGATCCCGGGATTCCGGGGGCGGGGACGGGTTATCCCAAGATTCCCACGACTCGTCCCCGTTATCCCGCCCGGATTCCGGCGTCCGCCCGCCGCGAGGCCCGTGCCGGCCCACCGGGAACCCCCACAAGCCGGTTTCGGGACTGGGGGCCTTGGGGAGGCCCCTGCCCCGCCTTGAGCCTGTGGGCGGCCTGTGCACGGCCCTGTGGGCCGGTCCGGGACGGGCGGCGGACGATCCCGCCCGGAGCCTGTGGGCGAACCGGTGGACGGGCCGTGGGTGAGCGGGCGCAGATTTCGATACGGGGCCGGATCGGGGGATCGCGGCCCGCGCAGAGTTCGATACGCGGGGGGCCTCGCGAAACCGGCGGTTTCCGAGGGAAGCGGCGGGGCCCGACGCCGAATCCGATGCGCGGCCACGCCGAATCCGATGCGCGAACCCCCGGAATCCCCGCAGAATCCGATGCGCCTCCACGCAGAGTCCGATGCCGATCCACGCAGAACCGTATGCGCGACCACCCCGCAAACCGTTGTCCGATCAGCGGAATTCACCCCTCCATATAATCCACATAACTGACTCTCTGAGACTCCATGACTGATAAGTCACCTATAGGCCCGAGAGAGGGTTCGTTTTGAAGAACGGCACGAGGCGCCTTCGGCGCAGATTGGATACAATCGACGATTTGAGGGAATTTATGGAATAAGTGAGGAAGATCAGGCTCCTGCCCTGCCGGCTCGCGCGCTTCCCCAGGCGCCCGGCGACGCCTATGAGCGGGTCCGAGGCGCCGCCGGAGGCGGCGCGGGCGGATGGCGAGCGAGCATGAGCACCCCCCCGATCGCGCGGCTTCTCGGGATCATGGCGCGCCTGCGCGATCCCAAGGGCGGCTGTCCCTGGGACCTGGCGCAGAGCCATGCCAGCATTGTCCCCTACACGATCGAGGAGGCCTACGAGGTCGCCGAGGCGGTGGAGAGCGGGGATCCGGAGGAGCTGCGCGACGAGCTCGGCGACCTGCTGTTCCAGGTCGTGTTCCAGGCCCGGATCGCCGAGGAGGCCGGCACTTTCGCGTTCGACGACGTGGCCACTGCCATCGCCGACAAGATGGTGCGCCGCCACCCCCACATCTTCGGCGAGGTCCGCGGCCTCGATCAGGCCGCGGTGAATGCCCAATGGGCGGCGATCAAGGCGCAGGAACGGGCGGAAAAGGAACGGGCGGCGAAGGGCCGTCCGGCCCCGGAGGGTACCCTCGCCGGCGTGCCCCTGGCGCTGCCCGCCCTCGTCCGGGCGGAAAAGATCTCCCGCAAGGCGGCCTCCGTCGGCTTCGACTGGCCGGACGCCGCCGAGGTCATCGCCAAGGTGCGCGAGGAGACCGACGAGGTCGCCCAGGCGCTCGCCGGGGAAGGCCCGGAGGCGGTGGCGGAGGAGATCGGCGACCTGCTGTTCTCCGTCGCCAACCTCGCCCGCCATGCCGGCGTCGATCCGGAGGAGGCCCTGCGGCGCGCGAATCTCAAGTTCCAGCGCCGCTTCTCCGCGATGGAGGAGGAGGTGACGAAGGACGGCCGCACCCTGCCGGAGGCCGGCCTCGCCGCCATGGAGGCGGCCTGGGTCGCGGTGAAAAGGCGGGAGCGCTGAGGCGGCTCACCGGAAGACGTGATCGGCCGGGCTTGACTTCTGTTCGAATGTGAGAGAATTTCTCTGATATGAGAAAAGCTCTCGTGCCCGACCCCGATCCCCTGCCCGACGCCCTGGCCTCCGACATCGACCTGCGCCTCGCCGCCCGGCTCGCCTCCTTACGGCAGGAGCGGGGCCTCTCCCTCGACGAGCTCGCGGGCGCGAGCGGCATCAGCCGCGCGACCCTGTCGCGGCTGGAGCGCGGCGATACCAGCCCGACCGCCTCGCTGCTCGGCCGGCTCTGCACCGTCTACGGCAGGCCGATGTCGCGGCTGCTCGCCGAGATCGAGGCCGACCCGGCCCGGCTGGTGCGCGAGGCCGAGCAGGCGGTCTGGGTCGATCCCGAGACCGGCTTTCGCCGCCGCGGCGTCTCACCCCCGGCCCATGGCTTCTCCGCCGAGCTCGTCCACGGCACCCTGCCGACGGGGGCGGCCATATCTTATGAGGCGCCGCCGGTCGGCGGCCTCGAGCATCACCTCTGGATGCTGGAGGGCCGGCTCGACCTCACCCTCGACGGCGTCACCCACGCCCTCTCGCCGGGGGATTGCCTGCGCTACCTCCTCGCCGGCGCCTCGCGCTTTTCCTGCCCGGGCCCGGAGGCCCGCTACCTCATCGCGATCTGCCGGCCGTGAGTGCGTCCATGCTATCGATCGACACCCTCTCCCCCGAGGCGGCCGAGGCCGCCCTGCCCGGCCTCGCCGCCCTGCTCCATGCCTGCGTCCTCGACGGCGCCAGCATCGGCTTCGTGCTGCCCTTCGCCCTCCCCGAGGCCGAGGCGTTCTGGCGCGACGGGCTGCCGGCCCTGCGCAGCGGCGCGCGCCGGCTGCTGGTGGCGCGGCAGGAAGACAGGATCCTCGGCAGCGCCCAGGTCGGCCTGGCCGGCCCGCCGAACGGCCGTCACCGGGCCGAGATCACCAAGGTGCTGGTCCACCCGCAGGCGCGCCGCCGCGGCCTCGGCCGGGCGCTGATGCTGGCGGCGGAAGCCGTGGCCCGGGCCGAGGGCCGCACGCTCCTGATCCTCGACACGCGGTCCGACGATGCCGGCGAGGCGCTCTACCGGGCCCTCGGCTACGCCGTCACCGGCGTGGTGCCGGATTACGCCCGCTCGCCCGAGGGCGTGCCGGAGGCCTGCACCTTCATGCACAAGCGGCTTCCGGTGCCCGCGCACCAGATTGGAACTTGACGAACTTTTGATTCGCAGATCGCTTGCGCACAATCGAATCCTCGGGTCATGTCGCGCCGGGCCGACTCGGCCCTGCGAGGGGAGGATCCGACGATGACCCACATCACGCTCCGGCGCGCGCTCACACGCTCCGCATTTTTGGGCGCCGCCCTGATGCTCGCCGCGCCCGCTCTCGTGCGGGATGCATGGTCCCAGGACGCCGCGTCCACGGCCGAGCAGACCATCGCGACGATGACCAAGATCTTCGGCGATCATCCGGGCAAGCGCGCGAACCACGCCAAGGGCGTGGTGGTCGAGGGCAGCTTCACCCCCTCGCAGGACGCCAGGACCTTGAGCAAGGCGAGCGTGTTCTCCGGCCCCGCCGTGCCGGTGACGGTGCGCTTCTCCGACGCGACCGGACTGCCGCAGATCCCGGACGGCGCGCCCGAGGCCAACCCGCACGGCCTGTCGGTCAAGTTCAAGCCCGCCGACGGCACCGAGATGGACATCGTCACGAACTCGCTGAAGTTCTTCCCCGTGGCGACCGGCGAGGAATTCCGCGATCTCCTGGTGGCGATCACCAAGAGCGGCCCCGATGCCGCGAAGCCGACCCCGGTCGAGCAGTTCATGGCGGCGCATCCGGCCGCCCCGAAGGCGCTCGCCACTGCCCGGACCCCGTCGAGCTTCGGCCGCCAGACCTATCACGGCGTCAACGCCTTCGTGCTGGTCGACGCCGCCGGCAAGCGCAACGCCTTCCGCTACCGCATCGTGCCGGTGGCCGGCGAGGAGATCCTGAGCGCCGACGACGCCAAGGCGAAGGGCCCGAACTACCTCGTCGAGGAGATGCCGGCGCGGCTCATCAAGGAGCCGGTGTCGTTCCGGGTGCTGGCCCAGATCGCCCAACCCGGCGACGCGACCAAGGATGCGACGATCCCCTGGCCGGAGGACCGCCGCCTCGTCGATCTCGGCACCCTGACCCTGACCAAGGCGGTGCCGGACAGCGAGACCGTCGAGAAGACGCTGCTGTTCATGCCCAACAACCTGCCGGACGGCGTCGAGGTCTCGGACGATCCGCTGATCGACGCCCGGGTGCAATCCTACGCGATCTCGTTCGGCCGCCGCTCGCAGTGAGCGATTTTGGCGCGCGGCTCGGCCGCGCGCCTCCCTCACGCCGCCTCACGCGCGAGCGGCTGGATGCGGTCGATCTCCGCTCCGTTCTGTCTCTGGGCGCGCCTCAGCTCGTAGTCGCCCTGAAGGTTGATCCACACCTGCGGACTCACGCCGAAATAGCGCCCGAGCCGGAGCGCGGTGTCGGCGGTGATCGGCGTCTCCTCCCGCACGATCCGCTCGATCCGAGTGCGTGGTACGCCGCAGGCCTTGGCGACGGCGTAGGGTGTGAGGCCGAGCGGGACCATGAACTCCTCGCGTAAGACCTCTCCGGGATGGAGCGGCGGGAGCAGATCGTCGGTTTCCAGTTCGATCGCCATGGGGCGGTCCCCTCTGACTGGGCCCGGGCGATCCCCGCGCCTTGTATGAGCATTTTTCTCAGTGATAGTCCGTAATCTCGACGTCCTCGGGCCCCTGGCTCGTCCATCGGAAGCAGATGCGCCACTGATCGTTGATCCAGATGGCGTGCTGCCCGGCGCGATCGTTGAGAAGCGGATGCAGTTTATTGCCCGGCGGCATCTTCAGGTCGTCGAGTGACGTGGCGCTGTGGAGGTAGCGCAGCTTGCGGCGCGCGACCTTCAGGATGCCGGTTGGTAGTCCCTTCGGCTGCTGATCGTTGAACACGGCTTCGGTTCGGTCATCGGCGAAGCTGCGAATCACGATCAGTCCCCGGCACGTCATTGGTATCATATCACGATACCAATGACGTGAGCAAGGAATCTGATCGGGCGAGAGATGGTGTCGCTTCGTCTCGGCGCACCACTCTTCCGCATTGTCGACCAACCGCGCCCCCGCTACGCCTATCCCATGACCCCCTTCCTCACGGCCAACCTGCGCTGGCTCGCGGCCGGGTTCCTGCTCCTGTTCTGCGGCTGTTTCGGCCAGACCTTCGTGGTCGCCCTGTCGGGCGGGGTGATCCGGCGGGACTTCGGGCTGTCGGACGGGGCGTTCGGAGCGCTCTATGCCGGCGTCACCCTGGCCTCGGCTGTGGCGCTGGCGGGGCTCGGCGGCCTCATCGACCGCTGGCCGGCGTCGCGGGTGGTGAGCCTCGCGGCCGGCCTGCTGGCGGCCGGCGCCGCCGGCCTCGCCCTGTCGCCGGTCCTCGCGCCCAGCCTCCTCGTCCTCGCCCCGAGCCTGTTCCTGCTCCGCTTCGCCGGCCAGGGGCTGATGCTGCAGACCGCCTACACGCTGCTGGGGCGCTGGTTCTCGGCCGAGCGCGGCCGGGCGGTGTCGCTGGCGGCGCTCGGGTTCAATGCCGGACAGGCCTGCCTGCCCCTCGGCTTCGTCACGGTCGCCGCCCTTCTCGGCTGGCGCGCGGCCTGGCTCGGGATCGCCCTGCTCCTCGTCCTCGTCGCCCTGCCCCTCGCCCGGCACCTCGTGCGGCGCGAGCGGGTGCCGGAGGCGACGACCCGCTCCGGCTTAGGCGAAGGAGCGACGCGGGCGCAGGCCCTCGCCGACCCGTCTCTCTACGGGCTGCTCGCCGCGATGCTGCCGCCCTCCTTCATCAGCAACACGATCTTCTTCCACCAGATGCATCTCGCCGAGAGCCGGGGCTGGCCGCCGGAGATGTGGGCCGCCGCCTTCCCGCCCTACGCGGTGGCGGCCTTCCTCTGCCTGCTCCTCGCCGGCCGCCTCGTCGACCGATACTCGGCGCTCGCGCTGCTGCCCGTCTACCTGGTGCCGTTCGGCCTCGCCTGCCTGATCCTCGGCGGGGTCGCCGCGCCATGGGCCGCCTTCGCCTTCATGCTGCTCTACGGCGTCACCGACGGGATCTCGCTCACCCTGTTCGGCGCGCTCTGGCCCGAGGTCTACGGCACCCGCCATCTCGGGGCGATCCGCGGCGCCATCGTGGCGATCATGGTGCTCGGCACGGCGCTCGGCCCCGTCCTGTCGGGCCTGCTCATCGATGCCGGCGTGCCGTTCGCCGGCATCGTCACCGGGATGGGGATCTACTGCCTCGGCATCTCCGGCGCGCTCGGACTGGTCCGGCGCCGGATGACGGCGCATCTGCGCGGGCGCCGATTCGCGACGGCGTGATTCACCGCTTGGGCCAGACCCAGGACGGTGGGTCGTGGTCCGGCGCCAGGGTCTCGCCGAGGCGCTTCTCCAGGGTGATGCGGGCCGCCCCCTGCCGCTCCAGGGCCGCCACCAGGGCGGCGGCGTGCGACACCACCAGGACCTGATTGCGCTCCGAGGCCCGGGCGATCAGCGCGGCCAGCGGCGCCAGCAGGTCGGCATGCAGGCTGGTCTCGGGCTCGTTGAGCACCATCAGGTCGGGCGGCCGCGGCGACAGGAGTGCGGCGGCGAGCAGGATATAGCGCAGGGTCCCGTCCGAGAGCTCGGCCCCGCGCAAGGGGCGCAGCAGGCCGTGCTGGCGGAGGTCGAGCGCGAAATGGCCGTCGCTGCTCGCGACCGTGAGCGACGATCCCGGAAACGCCTCCGCGATGGTCGCGTCGAGGGCGTCGGAATCGCCGATCTCCCGGATGGTCTGGATCGCCGCCGCCACGTCGGCCCCGTCGCCGGCGAGCACCGGCGTGCGGGTGCCGATCTGCGGCCGGCGCGCCGGCGCGTCCCGGTCGGTGCGGAAATGATCGTAGAAGCGCCAGGCCCGCATCCGCTCGCGGAGCAGCAGCACGTCGAGGGCCTCGCGCGGGTCGGCGCCGTGGGTCATCAGGCTGTCGAAGGCGGGCAGATCGCGAAGAGCCTCGGTCCAGGCGCCGGTGCCGTCGCGCAGGCGCACCAGCGGCCCGCGGCGCTCGGCGAAGACGTTGGAGCGCCCGACCGTCGGCCCGTTCCAGACGCTCTCCGCCTTGATCTCCGGGTCGTGGGAGAAGAACGTGCCCGCGTAGGACGGGGCCGGCAGGCCGAGCGCGATGGCGTAGCCGTAATCGTCGTCCGAGAAGCCGAGCTTCAGCTCGACGGGATGGCGCCGCACCGTGCCCTCGACTGGATGCGTGCCGTCGCGGACCCGGCGCCCGAAGGTTTCGGGCCCCGCCCACAGGGCCGAGGCGAAGCCGCCCTCGCGGGCGAGCGACGGGATCGCCCGCCCCTGCGCGACCTCGGCGAGGAGGCGAAGCGCGCGGTAGAGGCTCGACTTGCCGCTGCCGTTGGCTCCCGTCACCACGGTCAGCCGGTCGAGGCCGAAGACGCTATCGCGCAAGCTGCGGTAGCCGGAGATGGCGAGGCGGTGGATCGGCATGGGATCCCTCGAGGGAGCGACGCGCACGGGATCGTCCGCGGCCGGGTCTTTCGATGGCGGCGCCCTGGCGAGGGACGCGGCGAGCCGCCGCCTCAGTATTTCAATCCCGTGTCGCAGAGCACGGTCACGGCGGTCGCGTCGGCGGGGAGACGCCCGGAGCGCAGCAGCGCGGCAGCCGCGGCGACGTTGGCGGCGGCCGAGTAGCCGACATGCAGGCCCTCCCGCGTCGCGAGCGCCCGGCGCCAGCCTTCGACCTCCTGATCGGTCACGGCGAGGGACAGGTCCATCAGGCCCTCGGACCAGTGCGGCGGGACGCTGCCGTAGCCCGTGCCCTGGATGAGGTGGCGGGGCTTCGTCACCGCCAGCCCCGCCAGGGGCCGGCACCCGTCGGGCTCCACGGCGGCGCAGATCACCCGGGGGTTGCGGGCCCGCAAGGCGGCGGCCACGCCGAGGAAGGTCGCCCCCGTCCCCACGGCGGCCAGCCAGGCATCGACCCGGCCGGCGGCTTGCGCCCAGATCTCCGGCCCGGTCGTCTCCGCATGGGCGCGCACGCCGTCCGGGGCATGGAACTGGTCGACGTAGAAGCCGCCCCGCTCCGCCGCGAGGCGCCGCGCGGCCTCGGCCGCCGCCGTCACGTCGGCGCCGGTGACCTGCCCGGGGACGCCGTCCACCTGCGGCACCAGCACGACCTCGGCCCCCAGGGCTTCCAGCATCCGCGCCCGCTGGGGACTGTTGCCGGCCGACATCGTGACCACGAGCGGATGGCCCAGAGCCGCGCAGGCCACGGCGAGGCCGGCGCCCATGTTGCCGCTGGTCATCTCCACGACGGGGGCTCCCGGGGCCAATCGTCCGTCCGCGCGCGCAGCGAGGAGGATGGCGCGGGCCGCCCGATCCTTGACGCTCCCGCCGGGCTGCATGAACTCGGCCTTCGCCAGGATGCGGCCGGGTCCCGGATGGACGCGGTCGAGGGCGAGCAGCGGCGTGTTGCCGATCAGGCCGAGGGCGGACGGGGTAACCGTCGCGGTCGAGGATGCTTCCGAGGGTGCTTGGCGCGGTGGCGATGAGGACATCGCGGGACTCTAAGCAGACTTGCGTTGGCAGGCCAACGCTTCGCCCGCTTAGGCACTTGTTTTGTCGCAGATTTTTGGCGCCGAACCGGTAACCACTTCGGCGAAATCTGCTTGGCAGGCCCATCCTTCCGTCGGGAGGGGCGTGGTTCCGCCGAGGGATGGGCGGTGCCAGGGTCCACCTGCCCCATCCCCCTGCGTCACCGAGTCCGGCTCTTCGGCGCTCCCAGCATCATGGGGAGCCCCTCCGTCACGACCTGCCGCCCGGGGATCGTCCTACCCCACCCCCCGCAACCGCCGCGCCGCCCCGAACCGGTTGAGGAAGCGCGGCTCCTTCTCCGGCGCGACCCGGACCACGAGGTGGAGGTCGCCCGACGCGTCCTCGCGCCGGTCGAGCACCTCGGCATTCTCGTAGAGCCAGTGCAGCTCGGCGCCTTGCGCCGGCTCCAGGATCACCGCGAAGCTCGTGCGGGTGGCGGCGATCCGGGCCTCGATCCGGCTCATCAGGCGGTCGATGCCCTCGCCGGTCAGCGCCGAGAGCAGCACGGGCTTGGGCCCGTCCTTGCCTGGATCCTTGCCGTTCGGCCGGCTCAGGTTGAGCAGGCGCTCGCGTTCCGCCTCGTCGAGGAGGTCGGCCTTGTTCCAGACCTCGATGATGCGGTCGGCGTCGGGCTCGATGCCGAGCTCGGCCAGCACCTGCGCCACGTCGGCGCCTTGCGCCTCCGCGTCCTCGTGGGCGATGTCGCGGACGTGGAGCAGGATGTCGGCCTCGATCACGTCCTCCAGCGTCGCCCGGAAAGCGGCGATCAGCATGGTCGGCAGGTCGGAGATGAAGCCGACGGTATCGGACAGGATCGCGGTCTCGCCATGCGGCAGCTTGATCGCCCGCGCCGTCGGGTCGAGGGTGGCGAACAGCATGTTCTCCGCCAGCACCTCGGCCCGGGTCAGGCGGTTGAACAGGGTCGACTTGCCCGCATTGGTGTAGCCGACGAGCGCGACGATCGGGTACGGCACCCGGCGGCGCGAGCGGCGGTGCAGGCCGCGGGTGCGGGTGACGGTCTCGAGATCGCGCTCGATGCGGGTCATCCGCTCCTGGATCATCCGCCGGTCGGCCTCGATCTGGGTCTCGCCCGGGCCGCCGAGGAAGCCGAAGCCGCCGCGCTGGCGCTCGAGGTGGGTCCAGGACCGCACCAGCCGACTGCGCTGGTAGGCGAGGTGCGCGTGCTCGACCTGGAGCGTACCCTCGCGGGTCGAGGCGCGGCGCCCGAAGATCTCCAGGATCAGGCCGGTGCGGTCGATGACCTTGACGCCCCAGGCCTTCTCCAGGTTGCGCTGCTGCACCGGCGAGAGCGCGCAATCCATCACCACGAGGCGGATGCCGTCGGCCTCGATCCGCCCGGCGATCTCCTCCACCCGGCCCTTGCCGAGATAGGTCGAGGGCCGGATCTGCTGCACGGTGACGAGGAGCTTGTCGGCGACGTCGAGCTCGATCGCGGCGGCCAGCCCCACCGCCTCGTCGAGGCGGGCGAGGGCCGGGCGGGGTTCGCCGCCGGCATCGCGCCGCGTCTGGTAGGGGCCGATCACCAGCGTGCGGGTCTCGGCCGCGATCGCGGCCTCCGGCTCGGCCTGGCGCTGCAGGCGGATCTCGCCCGGTGTCCGCGGTTCCATCGTGTCTCCGGCTGCTCCCGTATGGGTCGGGAGTCCATCGGATAGAGGTTGGATGGGGCCGCGCGAGAATCAAGCGGCCGGGCGAGTCCGCGATTGCGATTTGACGGCGCCGGCGATCGGAAACGCGGGTCTCGACAAGGAGCCGGCAAAAAACAGGCCGCACGATGCGGCCTGGACACTGGCATGGGGATTCAGGGCACGGGCGTGCCGGCAGGACCCGATCGGCCCGCGGCGCATGCGCGCAGGCCGGTTCTGCGAGGCGGGATCAGGCCTTCTCGGCCCCCTCCTCGCCCTGCTCGAACAGCTGCACGGGATGGCCCGGCATGATGGTCGAGATCGCGTGCTTGTAGACGAGCTGCGAGTGGCCGTCGCGCCGCAGCAGCACGCAGAAGTTGTCGAACCAGGTCACGACACCCTGCAACTTCACCCCGTTGACCAGAAAGATCGTCAGCGGGATCTTGTTCTTGCGAACGTGGTTGAGGAAGGTGTCCTGCAGATTCTGAGCGCGTTCGCCCGCCATTCTTCTTGTCCTTTGAACCCGCTGCCAGTCCCGGTTGACGGGTCGGTCCGTGTTGTTGTGCTGCGGGAGGCGCGACGCGCCGCCCGGGGAACCGGCCGCCCCATTACACGGTGAAGCTCGCCCGGGCGCAAGTGCAGACTGGCCGCAGGGGAAGTCCCCGGGCCCGCCGAACCTGCCGCAACCGGCCGTGCCCGCGATCCTGTCGCGCTCCGGCCACAGGCCGCCCTAGCAGGGCAGCCCGAGCTTGGCACTCACAAAAGTGCGCTCCGGGACGGCCCGGTCACGCGCCGATGCCGAGGGACTTGAGCTTCCGGTGCAGGGCCGAGCGCTCCATGCCGATGAACTCGGCGGTGCGGGAGATGTTGCCGGAGAAGCGGGCGATCTGCGCCACCAGGTACTCGCGCTCGAAGATCTCGCGCGCCTCGCGGAGCGCCAGGCTCATCAGCTTCTCGCCGCCGGCGCCGCTCGGGGTGGTGGGGACGAGGGCGCCGACCTCGCTCGGCAACATCTCGGTGGTCACCTCGGTCTCGGGGTCTCCCTGCGTCAGGATCATCAGCCGCTCGACGTTGTTGCGCAGCTGGCGGACGTTGCCGGGCCAGTCGTGCGACTGCAGCACCGCCATCGCGTCGGCGGCGATGCGCCGTTGCGGCAGGCCGGTGGCGCCGGAGATCTGCTCCATGAAGAACGCGATCAGCTCCGGCACGTCCTCGCGCCGCTCGGCGAGCGAGGGGATGCGGATCGGCACCACGCTGAGACGATGGAACAGGTCCTCGCGGAAGCGCCCGCCGGCGATTTCCTCCGCCAGGTCGCGCGACGAGGACGAGATGATCCGCACGTCGACATGGACCCGGGTGGTGCCGCCGACGCGCTGGAAGTTCTGGTCGACGAGGACCCGCAGGATGCGGTTCTGGGTCTCGCGCGGCATGTCCGCGACCTCGTCGATGTAGAGGCTGCCGCCATGGGCCTCCTCGAGGGCGCCGACGCGCCGCGGCTTGCCGTCCTGGGCCTCGACCCCGAACAGCTCGGCCTCCATCGTCTCCGGGGTGATCGTCGCGGCGTTGATCACCACGAAGGGGCCGTTCGCCCGCGACGAGGCGGCGTGGATGGTGCGGGCGGAGAGCTCCTTGCCGGAGCCCGGCGCACCCGAGATCATCACCCGGGCGTTGGTGGGGGCGACGCGCTCGACGGTCTGGCGCAGCTGGTTGGCCGCCACCGAGGCGCCGACGATGCGGCTCGCCTGGCCGGAGCGCGCCTTGAGGTCGCGCACCTCGCGCTTGAGGCGCGAGGCCTCCAGCGCCCGCTCGGCGACCAGGATCAGCCGGTCGGCCTTGAACGGCTTCTCGATGAAGTCGTAGGCGCCCGCCTTGATCGCCGAGACCGCGGTCTCGATGTTGCCGTGGCCCGAGATCATCACCACCGGCAGGTCCGGGGCCTGGGCCTTGATCACGTCGAGCACCTGCAGCCCGTCGAGGCGCGAGCCCTGGAGCCAGATGTCGAGGAAGACGAGGTGGGGGCGACGCGCCTCGATCGCCGCCAGCGCCTCGTCGGAGGAGCCGGCGGTGCGGGTGCGGTGGCCCTCGTCGTCGAGGATGCCGGCGACGAGCTCGCGGATGTCGGCCTCGTCATCGACGATCAGAATATCGGCGCTCATGGCTTCTCGGGCCTCCCCGCGACGCGGGCGGCGGTCCTGACGGCCCCGCGGCACCCGGTGCTGTGACGAATTTCGCTGTGACGAACAGGGCTGTGACGAAGGCGGCGGCTGAGGGGCGCCGGTCCCGGCGAGCGGGCCCGCCTCACGCGGCGGGCTCCGGAGAGATCTCCGGGCTCTGGGCCGGCCGCGCAGGATTGGCAGCGCCTGCGGCGGGCTTGACCGCGCCGGCGGCCGGCGGCTCGTCGCGCCGCACCTCCCGGAGGACCCGCATGCGCACCTGCCCGCCGCGCCCGCGCGGGTTGTCGTTCAGCTCGATGCCGCCGCCGTGCTCTTCCAAGACCTTGCTCACGATCGCCAATCCGAGGCCCGTGCCCCCCTCGCGGGTGGTCATATAGGGTTCGAGCAGCCGCTGGCGCCCTTCGGGCGGGAATCCCTTGCCGGTATCGGTGATCTCGATCACCGCGGCCTCGCCCTCCTCGTAGAGGCGCACGGCGATCAGGCTCTCACCCCTGACGTCCTCGGGCACTGCCTGCACCGCCTCGACGGCGTTCTTCAGGATGTTGGTGATCGCCTGCGACAGGAGCCGGGTGTCGAAGGCGGCGCTGACGCGGGTCGCGCCCTCCTCCAGCGTGAAGGTCACGTCGGGATGCGCCACCCGCATCATGAACATGTTCTGCTTGACGATCTCGGTCAGGTCGTTGCGGGCGATGGCGGGCTTCGGCATCCGGGCGAAGGACGAGAACTCGTCCACCATCCGCTTGATGTCGTCGACCTGGCGCACGATCGTGGCGACGCACTGCTCGAACACCTCCTTGTCGGCGGTGATGACCTTCCCGTACTTGCGGCGGATGCGCTCGGCCGAGAGCTGGATCGGGGTCAGCGGGTTCTTGATCTCGTGGGCGATGCGGCGGGCGACGTCGGCCCAGGCCGAGGTGCGCTGCGCGGTGACGAGGTCGGTGATGTCGTCGAGGGTGACGACGTAGCCGCGGTCGCCGTCCTGCGACTGCTCGCTCGTGGTGCGCACGTCGATGGTGCGCTCGCGGCCGTTGCGGGCGATCTGGATCTGCTGCTGGGTCGGGCGGGCGCGGGAATCCCCCGGCAGGCCGCCAAATTCCGGCATCACCGCCTCGAGCGGCTCGCCGACGAGGTCGGCGACGGAGCGCCCGAGCATCCGCTCGGCGGAGGGGTTGGCGATGGTGATGACCCCGCGCCCGTCGACGCCGATCACGCCGGCCGGCACCCCGGCCAGCACCGCCTCGGTGAAGCGGCGGCGGCTGTCGATCTGCTCGCTCTGCTCGATCAAGGTGGCGCGCTGGCGGCTGAGCTCCTGGGTCATCTTGTTGAAGCTCTCGCCCAGGTGCTGGAGGTCTCCTTCCGTCTTCCGGAACGGGACCTGGGCGTAGTAGTTGCCCGACGCGACCTGGTCGGCGGCGTTGATCAGCCGGCGGATCGGCGTCACGAAGCGGTTGGCGAAGTTGAGCCCGAACCACACCGCCGAGAGCAGCGCGATCAGGGCGATCAGCGCGAACATCGTCGCGAAGGCGATCTGCACGCTGCGCCGCCCGGCATCGATGGTCAGGAACTCGGTCGCGGCGGCCCGCGACACGCCGGGGAACTCGACCGCGAGCCGCGTCACCTCGCGCTCGACCAGCAGGAAGGCGTCGTCGTAGGCCGGCAGCTTCATCAGCGTGCCGAAGACCCGCCCCTCCCGCGGCAGGAGGCAGGTGGCGTCGGCGGATTTCGCCGCCTCCTCGAAGTCGCTGGCGGAGGGCAGCGGCGGGTCCTTGAGGATGTCGATATTGGCCCGCGCCACGGTCTCGGTCGGCGAGCGCATGATCCGGGCGATCGGCAGGCCGAGCGAGGCGGCGCGCGCGGTCAAAAAATTCTCGAACCAGGCCCGCTCGACGTCGAAGGCGGGGCGCGCCCGGGTGAGGTCGTCGGAGAGGATGCGCGCCTCGCGGGCGAGGCTCTGGCACTGGTTGGTCAGGTAGGCATCGGCCACGTCGACCGACATCAGCACGACGTTGCGCATCCGGTCGGAGAACCAGGGCGACAGGCCGCGCTCCAGGGTGATCGACGCCACCACGGCGAGCAGCACCGTCGGCAGGGTCGCGATCAGGCTGAACAGGCCGACGATGCGGGTGTGGAGCCGGGCGGCGGCCGCGTTGGTGCGCCGGGCGCGGAGGAAGACCCGCGCCTCCCAGGCGATGACGACGACGAGCAGCAGCACCAGGGCGACGTTGCTGAGCAGCAAGGCCACCACCACCGTGTGGGTCGGCGTGATCGCGGTGGCGCCGACCAGGATCAGGAAGGTGGCGAGCGCCAGCGCCAGGGCGACGATGACCGCGAGCGCACCGAACCAGCCCGGACCCCGCGGCGCGGCGTCCTGAGGCAGCCCTGGCGGGCCCGGCCTGGGGGTGTGGCCGGCCGCGCCGGAGGGGGGCGCTGGAGCCCGGGGGCGACGTGTGAACAGCATCCGTGGTGCAAAGCCACTACAGTGTGGCGAAATTAATACGGATGCCGGCGCGGCGGCAATCGGGGCCGGCGGTCGGGCTGCCCGGCCCGGGAGCGGCCCCGATGGATTCGGGGCGCTGGTCCGGAGCCTTGGGGTCGAGGCTCAGGCGGCCTGGGTCGAGCGCGGGCGGCGGACCACCGGCTTCTGGCCGAGCCCGATGCTCTTGGCGAGCTCGGAGCGCTGGGCGGCGTAGTTGGCGGCGACCATCGGGTAGTCCGGCGGCAGGCCCCATTTCTGGCGGTACTGCTCGGGGGTGAGCCCGCGGCCGGCCAGATGGCGCTTCAGCGTCCGGTACCGGCGCCCGTCCTCGAGGCTGATCAGGTAGTCGGGCGAGACGGTCTTCTTGATCGGCACCGGCGGGGTCAGCCGCTCGGGCTCCACCGGGACGGCCGAGCCGAGCCGGGCTACCGCCTCGTGGACGCTGCGGATCAGGCTCGACAGCTCGCCCACCGGCACGCTGTTGTTCGACACGTAGGCCGACACAATGTCGGACACCAGGCCGATCATCTGAGGCGTTTCGACGTGGTCTGCTGAACTCATTGCGGTCCTCGAGAAGTGCGGCCCCCGTCCGAGGTGATGGATGTTACGCCAGTCTCCGTCAACTGCAAGGTGTCTCGATCAACAGAAGAGACGGCACTGCATTAGGTCTCTCCTCTTTCCCAAGGTCATGCGCTCCGGCCGGCGCGGCGGGCGGCGCCTCGGAACGGGGCGCCCGGCGGGACGTGGCCGGATCGGAAAAAACTTTGCCCATCATGGAGTTGGCGGAGCACCCGGGGCCATGCTGCGCCGCTGTCGCCCGAACTTCTGATCGCCACGCCCATCACTTAATAATTGATAAAAACTACGATCCGATACGCTGCGGCGCGATCGATCCTCCCGCAGAGATCCAATCCAGGCGTCCAGGCTCCGGCCGCTGCGACGAGGCCTGATCGATCGAAACCGGGCCGTGCCGCCGGAAGATCGGTCACGCTCGCCCGGTGCCGCGATCATGCGGTGTCTTCGCAAGACGAGACGGGATGTTTCGACTGAGAGATGGGTTGTTTCGACTTTGGGTTGTGCAGACTGATGGCGCGGGCAGCCGCCTTCCAATGGGCGGTACGGCGGCGGAACCGTGACTGGACGGTCGCCGATGCCGGATCGGCGCGGTCTCGCGGCGTTTCGGGAGGTGGGAGGGCGCGGTGCGCGCGAGACCAAAACCGAGCCAGGCCGGCCTCTCCGCCGCCCGGCCTTGCCGGATTGTCCCATTCCGCACCCTCGCATGCGGGGCACGGTGACCGAATGCGTCGGAATGCCGCGCCGGGACGGACTCATTGTCCACGGGCGAACCCCGTCCCGGTGCGCGACGCTCGGCGCGAAAAGCTCAGCGCGGGGTGCGGAACACCTGGAGGTCGAGGTCGCGGACCTTCTTGCGCAGGGTGTTGCGGTTCACCCCCAGCAACTCAGCGGCGCGGATCTGGTTGCCGCGGGTCGCCGCGAGCGCCGCCCCGATCAGCGGCCCCTCGATCTCGCGCAGGATGCGGTGATAGAGGCCGGGCGGCGGCAGGGTATCGCGGTAGCCGGAGAAGTATTCCGACAGGTGCCGCTCCACCGCTGCCGACAGGCCTTCCGCCTCGTTCCCGCCCTTGCGGCCGTTTCCGCCCTGGGCGGGGGCGGAGAGCGGCAGGGTGTCGAGCTCGGCCTCGATCACCGGCCCGGTGATCGTCTCCTGCGGGTAGAGGGCCGCGAGGCGCCGCACCAGGTTCTCGAGCTCGCGCACGTTGCCGGGCCAGCGGTAGCGCTTGAGCTTCTCCATCGCGTCGCCGTCGAGCTGCTTGCGCGTCAGGCCCTCGCGCTCGACCAGCACGAAGAAGTGGCGCACCAGGTCCGGCACGTCCTCGGAGCGCTCGCGCAGAGCCGGCAGGCGCAGCGGCACGACGTTGAGGCGGAAGAACAGGTCCTCGCGGAAGATCCCCTGCTGGATCGAGACCCGGAGGTCCTTGTTGGTCGCCGCGATGATGCGGACGTTGGTCTTGATCGGCACGCGGCCGCCGACGGTGGTGTACTCGCCCTGCTGGAGGACGCGGAGCAGCCGGGTCTGGGCCTCCATCGGCATGTCGCCGATCTCGTCGAGGAACAGCGTGCCGCCCTCGGCCTGCTCGAAGCGGCCGGCCGACCGCGCGGTGGCGCCCGTGAAGGCGCCCTTCTCGTGGCCGAACAGCTCGGATTCGATCAGGTCGCGGGGAATCGCCGCCATGTTGACCGGGACGAACGGCCCCGAGCGGCGGCGTCCGTAATCGTGGAGGGCCCGGGCCACCAGCTCCTTGCCGGTGCCGGATTCGCCGGTGATCATCACCGTGAGGTCCGTCGGCATGAGGCGGGCCAGCGAGCGGTAGATCTCCTGCATCGCCGGCGAGCGGCCGACGAGCGGGATGTCCTCGTTCTCAGGGGGCGCGCCCGGCGCCGCGCTGCCGCGCGGGCGCGACAGGGCGCGGCCGACGATCGCGGTCAGCTCCTTCAGGTCGAAGGGTTTGGGCAGGTACTCGTAGGCGCCGCGCTCGGAGGCGCGGATCGCCGTCATGAAGGTGTTCTGCGCGCTCATCACGATGATCGGCAGGTCCGGCCGCACCCGCTTGATCCGCGGCAGGAGGTCGAAGGCGTTCTCGTCGGGCATCACCACGTCGGTGATCACGAGGTCGCCCTCGCCCTGCGCCACCCAGCGCCACAGGGTGGCGGCGTTGCCGGTCGAGCGGACCTCGTAGCCGGCGCGCGACAGCGCCTGGTTGAGCACGGTGCGGATGGCGGCGTCGTCGTCCGCCACGATGATGTGTCCGTTCGGCATGGCGCTCACTCGGTCTCGGCGGAGGATTCGCGCCCGTCGCGGGAATGCGACATCGGCAGGAGGACGCGGAAGGTGGTGCGGCGGGGGGCGGGGTCGCACTCGACGATGCCGCCGTGGTCGCCGACGATCTTGGCGACCAGCGCGAGGCCGAGGCCCGAGCCTTGCGCCTTGGTGGTGACGAAGGGGTCGAACAGGTCCGGCAGCAGCTCGGCCGAGACGCCGGGTCCGTTGTCGCGCACCGCGACCTCAATCGGCAGGCTGACCCGCTCGCGCGAGCCCGGCACCTGGAGGCGAAGCCCGGTGCGGAAGGCGGTCGAGAGGATGATCTCGCCGTCGACCGCGTCGGCGCCGATCGCCTCGGCGGCGTTCTTGACCAGGTTCAGGATGACCTGGATCAGCTGGTCGCGGTTGCCGAGCACCGGCGGCAACGAGGGGTCGTAGTTCTCGACGAAGCGGATGTGGCGGGCGAAGCCCGACTGGGCCGAGCGCTTCACCTGGTCGAGGACGCCGTGGACGTTGACCGGCCCGCGCTCGACCGGGCGCTCGTCGCCGAACAGTTCCATCCGCTCGACGATGCGCACGATCCGGTCGGATTCGTCGCAGATCAGCCGGGTCAGGAGGCGGTCGTCCTCGGCCGCCGACTGTTCGAGGAGCTGGGCCGCGCCGCGGATGCCGGCGAGCGGGTTCTTGATCTCGTGGGCGAGCATCGCGCCGAGCGCCACCATCGAGCGGGCGGCGCCCCGGTGGGTGAGCTGGCGGTTCATCTTGTCGGCGATGGTGCGCTCCTGGAGCATCAGCACCACGAGGTCGTCGTCGAGATGAGTGGCGAACACGTCGACGCTGCGCTCGATGCCGGTGCGCGGCGAGGCGAGCTCGACCCGGTACTCGCTGACGCTGGCCCGGCGCCGGCGCACCTCGTTGACGAGGGCGATGATCGGCGAGGAGAACGGGATGATGTCGCGCAGGCGCTGGCGCTGCATCATCCGGCGCGAATAGTCGAAGAAGTGCTCCGCCGCCATGTTGACCTGGAGGATGCGCTCGTCCGGGCCGATGGTCAGGACGGGCAGCGGCAGGGCGTTGATGATCATCTCGCTCGTCGGGGCGCTCATCGGCGGCGTCTTCCGGGTGCGGGCGGCAGGGGGTGCGGGCGCATCGCTCATCCTCACGCGGCCTGCTGCGCAGACCGTGCGGCCCGCGGCGCAGCGTGTGCGGGCGAGCCCTCGAAGGCGCGCCGCAGCAGCCGCGCGGCCTCGCCCGGGTCGGTGGTGGTGAGAAGCCGGGTCCGCTCGGGGGCGGTGAGCCCGCCGGCATGGTCGGCATAGGCCGCCAGATGCTTGCGGGCGTGGCGCACGCCCATCCGGGCGCCGTAGAGGGCGATGAGCCCGTCGTAATGCTCGGCGGCGAGCTCCGCCCGCGCCGCGGCGTCGGGCTCCGCGAAGGCTTGCCCCGCCAGCCCCGCCGCGACCGCGGCGACGAGCCAGGGCCGCCCGACCGCCGCGCGGCCGATCATCACGGCATCGGCGCCGGATTCGCGCAGGCAGGCCCGGGCGTCGTCGAGGCTCGCGATGTCGCCGTTGGCGACGAGCGGGATCGCCACCGCGTCGCGCACCGCCCGGATCGCCGCCCAGTCGGCGCGGCCGGTGTAGAATTGCTGCCGGGTGCGGCCGTGCACCGTGACGGCGGCGTAGCCGAGCCGCTCGGCCCGCCGCGCGAGGTCGGGGGCGTTGCGGGTGGCGTCGTCCCAGCCCAGCCGCATCTTGACGGTGACCGGCACCGACACCGCCTCGCGCACCGCGGCGAGCAGGCGCTCGGCGTGGTCGAGGTCGCGCATCAGCGCCGAGCCGGCCTGGCCGCCGGTCACGGCCTTGGCCGGGCAGCCCATGTTGACGTCGATCACGTCGGCGCCGTTGGCCTCGGCGAGGCGCGCGCCCTCCGCCATCCAGCGCGGGTCGCAGCCGGCGAGCTGCACCACGTGGGGCAGCACGCCCTCGCCCTCGGCGCGCAGGCGCGCCTCCTCGGTGCCGCGGGCGAAATCCTCCGCCGCCACCATCTCGGACACGGTCGCGGTGGCCCCTAACCGGCGGGCGATGCGGCGCATATGCAGGTCGGTGACGCCGGACAGGGGCGCGAGCAGCGCCCCGCGCAGCTGCGATGCCCCGGCGGACATCCGGCCTTCTGGCAGCGCTGCCGGTCCGGCCCCCGGCGCCCCGGCGCTCAAATAATGGTCAGTCGTCATTGTGCACAGCAAATAGCCAAAACCCGCTCATACGCAAGCGCGTTCGGGCTTCGATCCCCGAATTGCCTGCGAATTGGCTGGTGGAGTGACCCTGTTCGGGCCGGTCGGCCCAGCGCGGTGGCGTTCCGCAGGACTCGGGCTCTTCGGGGAGGATAACGGGGCATCGCGGCGGAATGGAAGCGGCGAAGACCCAGGCTTTGCTGCGCTGCGAGATGGAGGCCGGGCCGCGGCGAGGCGCAAGCCACCGGCTTGTCGGGCCTTGGAGCGCGTCGCACATCATCGAATTGTATCAATTTATTGCGTATCCAAACGACATTTCAAAGTATGGCGCGTTCCCCTCTCCCGTGTGGGAGAGGGGTTAGGGGTGAGGGTGGAGACGGTGCCGGACGAGACTCCGACCGTTCAGCTGCCAGCACGACGTTCAGAGCTTCACACGGAAGCGCGCCACCCTCACCCCTACCCCTCTCCCACACGGGAGAGGGGATCCCGCGACGTCCTTGTCTTGGGAAGATCTTGGATAGCCGCCTCGGCATGCGCCCGATGCAACCCCGAACCGCAACAGCGCGGGGCGGGGAGCGGTATGTCCCACCGCCCGCACCCGCTTCTCCTTCCCACGCGGCACCGCCCTTCCCCTGGTGCATTTGCCTCCAAGGACCGCCGCCGCTAAGGAGCGGACATTCCGGGAGCGACCATTTTGACACTTCCCCAGATCGCCGCGGTGGTCGTCGCCGCGGGGCGCGGCATTCGCGTCGGCGGCGACACGCCCAAGCAGTATCGCCGCGTCGGCGGCCAGGCGGTCCTGACCCGGACCCTGGCGGCGCTCGCGGCCCATCCGGGCATCACGCGGATCCAGGTGGTGATCGCCGCCGATGCCGCGGCCTTCTACGACGAGTGCCTCGACGATCTCGACCAGGCGGCGCGGGACAAGCTCGCCCGGCCGGCCGAGGGCGGCGCGACGCGGCAGGCCTCGGTCCGGTCCGGGCTCGAGGCGCTCGCCCGGGCGGGTGCGCCAGAGCTGGTGCTGGTGCACGATGCCGCCCGCCCCTTCGTCGACGAGGCGCTGATCGACCGGGCGATCGCGGCGGCCGACCACCACGGCGCCGCCGTGCCGGGCGTGCCGGTGAGCGACACGATCAAGGTGGTCGAGCCGGACGGACGGGTGCGCGAGACGCCGAAACGCGAGACTTTACGCGCGGTGCAGACTCCGCAAGCGTTCCGCTTCGCGCTGCTCGCCGAGGCGCACGCCCGCGCCGCGGCGGAAGGTTATGACGGCTTCACCGACGACGGCGCGCTCGCCGAATGGGCCGGCCTGCCGGTGGCGGTCTTCCCCGGAGACCTGCGCAACCGCAAGATCACCCAGGCCGCTGACCTCGTCGAGGCCGACCGCGCCTTCTCGCCGGGACCCAGCCCGGCCGCCCAGGATGATTCCATGACCCTTCTGACCCGCCTCGGCACCGGCTTCGACGTGCACGCCTTCACGGAGGGCGACCACGTGTGGCTCGGCGGCGTGCGCATCCCGGCCGATCGCGGCGTGCTCGCCCATTCGGACGGCGACGTGGTGCTGCACGCGCTGACCGACGCGATCCTGGGCGCGCTCGCCGACGGCGATATCGGCGTCCACTTCCCGCCGAGCGACCCGCGCTGGCGCGGCGCCTCCTCCGACCAGTTCCTCGCCGACGCGGTGCGCCGGGTGGCCGAGCGCGGCGGGGTGATCGACCACCTCGACATCACGGTGCTGGCCGAGGCGCCGCGCATCGGCGCCCACCGCGAGGCGATCCGCAGCCGGATCGCCGAGATCGCCGGGGTGCCGCTCTCGGCGGTTTCGATCAAGGCGACCACGACGGAGAAGCTCGGCTTCGTCGGCCGGGCCGAGGGCCTCGCCGCCCAGGCCGCGGCGACCGTCCGCCTGCCGGAGGCGCGGTCCTGATGTTCGACGCCGCCCTCGTCACCCGCGCGAGCGTGCTGATCGCCGCCTATCGCGTGCGCCAGGCCCGCCTCGTCACCGCCGAATCCTGCACCGGCGGCCTCGTCGCCGCCCTGCTCACCGAGGTGGCGGGCTCCTCCCTGGTGGTGGAGCGCGGCTTCGTCACCTACTCGAACGAGGCCAAGGCCGAGATCCTCGGCGTCGACTTCAACCTGATCTCGGCCCACGGCGCGGTGAGCGAGCCGGTGGCCCGGGCGATGGCCGAAGGGGCGCTCGCCCATTCCCGCGCCGACGTGGCGCTCGCCATCACGGGCATCGCGGGCCCGGGCGGCGCCACGGCGGCCAAGCCCGTCGGCCTCGTCCATTTCGGCCTCGTCGCCGCCGGCCGGGCGACCCGGCACATCGAGCGCCGCTACGGCGATCTCGGCCGCTCCGAGGTCCGGCGCTGCGCCGTCGAGGACGCGCTCGGCTTCCTGGAGATGGGGCTGGAGAAGGTGTGAGGCGCGGGCCGCAGGATGGGCCTCGCCAGGATGGGCTCTTGCGTCGACAACACTCAGGGTCATCCCGGGGCCGCGAAAGCGGAGCCCGGGATCCAGAACCGCCGATCATGAAGAATAAAGCGGAACACGTCTCGCTTCATACTGGACAACCTGCGGTTCTGGATTCCGGGCTCCGCTTCGCGGCCCCGGAATGACCAGGAGGGTGTCAGTTCTGGTGGCGCTGATCGGCTACAAGTCCAGCATCCAGGTCTCCCCGATCAGGTCCTGCCCGAACGAGCGGTGCGGGGCGCTCTCGACCAGGCGGAAGCCCGCTTCGGCGTAGATCCGTCGCGCCGCGCCGAGCACGTCGTTGGTCCAGAGGGTCAGCTGCCGGTAGCCGCGCGCGCGGGCGCCCTCGATGCAGGACGCCGTGAGGCGCCGGCCGAGGCCCTGGCCGCGGGCGGCGGGCTCGACGTAGAGCAGGCGCAGCTTCCCCACATTCTCGGAGGCGGGCACCAGGAAGACGCTGCCCATCACCTCAGCCCCCTGCTCGGCGATCCAGGCCCCGGCCCGGCCCGGATCGAAGTCGCGCACGAACCCGGCCAGGATCTCGGCCACCAGGGCCTCGAAGGTGAGGTCGAAACCGTAGTCCCGGGCGTAGAGCACGCCCTGGCGGTGGGTGATCCGGCCGATGTCGCCGGGCCGCAGGTCGCGCAGGGTGACGACCGCCTCGAGGCCCTCCGACGGGTCCCCGAGCAGGCGGCGCACCCGCGCCATCGCGTCGGCGAGGGCCGTCCGGCCGGTGGCCGGGAGGCGCGCCAGCAGCGCCTCGACCTCGGCCCGCGAGGCCGCGTCCAGCGGCGCGAAGGCGGCCTGCCCCTCCGGCGTCAGGGCGAGGACCTGGCGTCGCCCGTCGGCCGCCGCAATTCGGCGGGTCACGAGGCCCCGCTCCTCGAAGCGCTTGAGCAGGCGGCTGAGATAGCCGGCATCGAGGCCGAGATCCCGGCCGAGGACCGAGGCGGTCAGGCCGTCGCGATGGGCGAGCTCGTAGAGCACCCGCGCTTCGGTGAGCGAGAAGGCGCTGCGGTGCAGCCCCTCCTCCAGGAGGCCGATCTGCCGGGTGTAGAACCGGCCGAAGGCCCGTACAGCCGCGACCGTCGCGGCATCGACCTCGTCTGCGTGCATCATCGGCTCCGGCTCCCGTCCATGGGCAGCAGGATCGCCGAGATATTTGACTCAGTCAACGATCGTTGGGCCGTCCTGCCAGCAGCCGCGCCACGAGGTCGTGCACCTGCCTGAGCCGGAAGGGTTTTCGCAGGAAGGCGACGTGGCCGGCGGCGCGCTCCCGCACGGTGTCCTCCGGCATCGAACTCATCAGCACGACCGGGATTCCGCGCGTCTCCGGATCGGCCGTGAGGACGGCCAGCATCGCCGGCCCGTCCATCACCGGCATCATGAAGTCGAGGAAGATCAGGTCGGGACGGCCGGCGGCGACGCGGGCGAGGCCCTGCCGCCCGTTGGCGGCGGTGACCACATTGTGGCCGTCGTCGGAGAGGACGGCGTCCAGCAATTCGGCGATGCCGAACTCGTCGTCCACGATGAGCACCGTCGCCACCGGCCTATTCCCCGCCGCGGCCCGCGGCGTCCCGGTCGGCCAGGATCGCCTCGGCCCGCTCGGGGCCGTCGTCGATCGCCAGGCCGCCCGGCCGGATGTCGAAGACGCGCTGCCGGGGATCGATCCGGGCGTCCCTGGCCTTGGCGACGGCGATCAGGCGATGGACGCCCGAGCGCAGGACGCAGGAGCGCATCAGCACCACGTTCTCGGCGACGCTCGATGTCTGCCGCAGCGAGGGCGCGCCGGAGGGGGCGTCGAGGAAGGTGCCGCGCAGGTCGGTTTCTCGGGTGTACATCGCCGTCACGCCCAGGGCCCTCATCTCGGCCGTGAGGGCGGCGAAGATGCGGACGATCCGGTCCTGATCCCCTGCGATCCGGCACATCGCGTCCAGACCGTCGATGAACACGCGCCGGACCCCGCGGTTCCGTATGGTCGCGATGAGATCGGTGCAGATCTCGTCGATCAGCCCCTCGGTGGCGGGCTGCCACAGCATCCCGACCCGGCCGGCCTCGATCAGGTCGGCGACCGGAAGGTCCAGTGCCCGGGCCTTGGCGCGGAGCGCCGCCTCGCTCTCGTAGAAACCGCAGAGCAGGCCCGGCGCCCCTTGGTCGGCGCCGAGGAACTGCAGGCCGAGCGTCGTCTTGCCGATGCCGGCCGGGCCGCCGACCAGGGTGGTGGAATCGTGCGGCAGGCCGCCGCCCAGCATCGCGTCGAGGGCGGGCGAGCCGGTGGTGAGGGCCGCGCCCTCGACGTGGTCGCGCCGGCTCGGCAGCCGCAACCGCGCCTCGATGCGCGGAAACACCCGGATCCCGTCATCGGTGATGCGGAAGGCGTGGCGCCCGCGCAGGAAGCCGCTGCCGCGGAACTTGCGCACCTCCAGCTCGCGCTCGGCCCGCCACCCGGTGAGCCGGCTCGACAGGACGATCAGGCCGTCGACCATCGTGTGCTCGGCCGCCACCAGGTCGGCCCCGGCCGAGGCGCTGGTGAGGAGGAGCGCGGTGGCGCCGGTCGCGGCGGCCTGGGTCTGCAATTCGTGGATGAAGGTCTTGAACTCGAGGGCCGAGGCCGCGGTCTCCTCCGCCGCCACCAGCCCGTCGAGGACGAGCAGGCTCGCCTCGCGGACAGCCATCTCGCGGCGCAAAAGGGTCAGGAGGCCGGCGAGCCCATCGTCCTGCAGGGTGCGGAAGGCGCTCAAATACGTGATCCGGTCGGGGATCAGGCCGGCCCGGAAGAAGCCGAGCGGCGCGATGTGGCCGAGCATCCGGGCATGGCTCTCGGCCAGCAGCGTGACGTAGAGCGCCCGGTGCTCGGGCGAGGTTCCGGCGTGCGTGTAGCAGGCCTGGTTGCCGAAGATGGTCTTGCCCGCGCCCGGCGTGCCCTGGACGATGTAGACGCCGCCGCGAAACAGCCCGCCGCCGAGGATGTCGTCGAGGCCGGCGATTCCCGTCGGAACCCGCTCCAGCTCTCCGTAGGCACCGGCCTGTTCCATGCTGGGTCCCACCCCGGTCATCCTGTGCTCTCGGCTGCCGTGATCGTCTATGCGCGAAGGGGAAGCGTTACCGTGAAGGTTGCGCCTTCGCCAGGGCGGCTGTCGAGGGCGACGTCGCCGCCCATCGCCTCGGCGAGGCGGCGCACCAGCCACAGGCCGACCCCGAACCCGGTCGGGGCCGCCGCAGGGTCGCCCACCGCCCGCTCGAAGCGCTCGAAGATGCGGCCCTGGTCGGCCGGCGCGATGCCGATGCCCCGGTCGCTCACCCGGATCCGCGCCACGGCCCCGTCCCGGAGGCCCGAGACCGTGATCGCGCTGCCGTCGCCGTACTTGATCGCGTTGGTGACGAGGTTGTCGAGGATCTGGTCGAGGGCGAGGCGTTCGCAGGAGAGCACGAGGTCCTCCGGCACCGCGACCGCGATCGCGCTGCCGGCATGGGCCGCCATCGGGGTCAGGGCCGCCACGACCTCCTGTGCCACCTCGGCGAGGGGCACGGGGGCGGCGAGCAGCGCGAGCTGCCCGGTCTGGACCCGGGACACGTCGAGGAGGGTGGTGGCCCGGCGGACATAGCGCTCGACGAGCCAGCGCAGCTGCGCCAGCCCCTGCGCCACCCTGCCCTCCGGCGCCTCGCGCGCGGCGGCGCCGAGCAGGCGCTCGACCTGGCCGAGGATCGGGGTCATCGGGTTGCGCAATTCGTGCGCGACGCCGGCCAGGAACGCGTCGCGCTCGGCGAGCGCCCGGCGTAGGGCCGCGACCTCCCGGCGCAGGGCCGCCGCCTCGTCGGCGGCCTCGGCCGGATCGGGGACGTCGTCCGCGCGCAGCCGCACCGGGCCGCTCATGCGGCCGGCCGCCCGGCGCAGCGAGGGCAGGCTGCGATCCGGCGGGCGGCCTTCCGGCTCTGCGGCGTCGGCGCGGGGGCTGAGGTCGGTCTCACCCGGATGGCATAACAAATCGCGGCCGGACAGGCGAGCGCCTGCGGTCGCGCTTGCCGGGCCGCGCCGCGCCTGTTCCTGCGTTGTACCGCCGCGGTGCGTCCCTTATCGCCGCGGCACGTTCCTTACCGCCGCGGCGCCTGGACCGAGATCACCCGGGCGCCGCCGACCGGGCGCTCGCCGCCGTTGATGACGTAGAGCACCGGATCGGCCTTCGGCTGGGGCGGGATGCCCGACACGGTCGGGATGCCGTAAGTGCCCTCGCCCCAGGCCGAGGGCACGAGCTCGCTCGGGCGCGGCAGCTTGAAATAGGGCTCGGCGACGAGGCCGGGCTCCAGCACGCCGTTCGCCCCGTAGGCGCCCAGCGGTCCCGCGAAGGTGGTGCCGCCATAGGCCGCGAACCGGCGGCCGTGGAGCGCCCCGGCTCGGCCATGCCGCCCGCGCAGGTCGTAGATCGCGGCGCGTCCCGGGTGGGCCGGCGCGAGGTGAGCGCGCCCGCCCTGCCCCGCGCCCCCGGGGCCGCGCAGCGGCTGCGCCTCGGCGCCGGCGCCGACCAGGGTGGCGGCGAGGGTGAGGACGATCAGGTCGCGGCGCATGGTGTGTCTTCCCGGCTCCCGGCACTCGGCTTGGGGTCAATGCCGGGGTGCCATCCTCGTTCCCGCGCGGGAGCCGCGCCAGCCGTGGCAGAGTGCGGATGGGCAGTCGGCCTCCCCGCGCAGAGACCAGCCCGCCCCGTCGATTCCTCTCAATCCATCGGGTGCAGGCGCGTCGCCGCGGAGCGGTCAGGCGAACTGGTCGGCCCCGAAGACGCGACGGTGCGCAGGCAGGTCCCAGACCGTCTCGATGAACGCCAGCTTCGCGGCCCTCTCCGGATCGAGCGCGGCGGCGCGTGCGGCGTCGCAGGTGAACCAGGCATCCACCTCGACGATGTCGCCATCGAAGTGGTCGACGGGCACGATCTTGCGCAGCGCAAGTCCGAAGGGTTTCAGAAGCCGCACAAGGTCATGCAGGAGTTTCTGTCCTTCGTAGATGGGATAGAGATGCGCCTCCAGCTTGACGCCGAGACAATTGAAAAGGGTGTCTCCGAAACCTTCCAGGACTTCGTACTCGAACCCTTGCACGTCGATCTTGATCGCATCCGGCAGGGGCACCTCGCCGCGACCGACGAGGGAGTCGTAGCGCACGCAATCGACCTCGACGGTGTGGGTGATGCGGAATGCCGGCTCGATCGAATAGCGCCAGAGCAGGCTGCTGTTCGGCGTGAGCAGCGACGTGCATCCGAGGCTCTTGGTGACGTTGAGGGTGCGCCGCTCGCTGCGATGGCTCAGCGCGCGCTCGACGACCAGGGCGCCGCGGACGGTCGCCATGCGCTCCCGGATGGCGGCCGCTTCGGGCGGGTTCGGCTCGAACATGACGGGCCGGATCCGGTCGAGATGGGGTTGCCATTCCGCGCCGAGCCCGCCGAGCCCGCCGACATCGATCAGGTTGACGGGGACGAAAGTCGGCTTGAGCGCGACCTCCAGCGGAAGCTCGGGAAATGTGCGGGTGATTTTCCCCATCCACAGGTCGGCCACCGCACCGATATCGAGGACGACGGCGCCACGCTGCTTCAGTTTATGGGCGTATATCTTGCCCAGTATCCCTGCAGCGACCAGGAACAGCTGCCCGCGCCGATCGACCGGCCGGTCCAGTTCGGCACACAACTCGCGGAACCGGTGCGGCCAATGCGCGCCTTCGACCGAGCGATCGCCGAGAGCCGCCCGGTGGCTCTTCTCGCCGGGCACCTTGAAGTGCTCGACCTCACCGATGCCGTAGGTGCGTCGAAGCGCTTCCGGTAGGTCGTCGTGGCAACTGATAAGGCCGATTCGTGCCCGGCCTCGAAGAACCCGCGCCAGGGTTCCGCTCAGCACCAGGTCATAGTGCAGGACCAGACTGTGCACCGAGGTCCGTGCGGCCCAGGCCGGATCCTGGGCGGACAGCGCCAGGACCCTTCGCATCGTGTTGACGACCCAGGCGATTCCACGGCGCGATCCGATCCCGTACTCATGATCGATGGCCTCCGCGTAGAGGCCGCCCAAGCAATCTGCTGCAGGAATGGCGTCGTTGAATGCCTTGATCGCCTCCGAAAATTCAGGATCGTCGACGACAGACGTGTTTTTGAACCAGATTTCAGCGAATTCCAGTCGGTTTGCCCGATAGTAGTTGTGATTCTCGGCTTCGTCCTCCTCGCTGACGATGGTGCATGATCCTTCACCATCGCCGAGGCGGAGGAGCAGATAGGGTGTGCCTGTATCGAGAGCTTGATTGATCTCATTTTCGACATCAGTGATGCTGGCAGTCGCGAAGCGTTCCTTGATTTCTGACAGCATTCGGACCGCTTCGCCGTAATTGAAACGACATAGAAATCTAACGAACTGGCCGTGGATTTTTACTTCTTCCCCAAGTTCGGGAAAGCGAGAGCCCGTCTCTGCGATCAAGTCGAGCGCTCGCTCGATGTCTCCGACGCGAGCATGTTGTACGGCAGAAAAAAGCAACATCGTGCCGGTAAGCTTGCCGGCGCGACGGGCAGACTCCAAGTGTGGGATCGCCTTTTGGGGTGATTTACAATATATGCATACATTATACGATAAATCTTTGATGCATCGATCCCAGAATTCGGGATAGGACATGAATCGTTCTGACACGCGCAAAAGAGCTTCAAGGTCGTTATCTTTGTGGATAAAATATAAAATTCGTAGAGGAATATACCAGAAATCTTCATTGTCGGCATTAGATTTGATATGATCATATATTTTTTCATTATCGAATTCATGATCGACGCGAAGAGCAAGAGACCATTTTTTGATGATTTCATCTTCGATCATTGAAATTGCTTCTCTCATATATGTTCAGAACATATCTTATGCGAACAAATTTCGATTTGCAATCGCCGATAGGTCAGATTATAAGCGGTCTCCTCCGACCATCATATCTGACTCTACGTCAACGCGGCTGACGGTCATGTGCGATGGCTCAGAACTGCAGAGCTCTCGCGATCGGATCGGCGCGGGGCGGCGCTGGCTCGCGCTGCGGATCCCGATATCGACTGGTCCACCCGCGTCCTGATTCCTGAGCGGGAGCGATCGAACAGGGCCGAGCCGGTCGTGGTTGATCGCCGGGAACGGCGTCGGACCCTCGGCGGCCCGGCAGGCCGATCAGGAGCCGCCCCCCGACGGAAGTCTCACGACCTAAGTCTCACGACGAATTGTCGGATGGGCCGCGGAACACGGCTGGCTTAACGATCGGTGTCGGCGGCGGACCACGTGCGAGCGGGCGGTCTCAATCCCCCCGCTCCGCGCAAAGGCGCCGCCCGACGCCCGGTTCACCCCCAACGCGACGACCCCGACGCGGCGAAGATTCGCGCGGGCGGCGCGTGCCGTTCTTGACGGAAACGCTCCTAAGGAGGAACACCCCATGGCAAGCTCAGCCGCCCTCGGGAAAGCCGGCGATGCCGCGCGCCCGATGACGCGGGAGGAGAAGAAGGTCATCCTGGCCTCCTCCCTCGGCACCGTGTTCGAGTGGTACGACTTCTACCTCTACGGCTCCCTCGCCGGCATCATCGGCGCGCAGTTCTTCTCGTCCTACCCGCCGGCGACCCGGGACATCTTCGCGCTGCTCGCTTTCGCGGCGGGCTTCCTGGTGCGGCCGTTCGGCGCCCTGGTGTTCGGGCGCGTCGGCGACATCGTCGGGCGCAAATACACCTTCCTGGTCACCATCCTGATCATGGGCCTGTCGACCTTCATCGTCGGCATCCTGCCCAACGCGTCGCAGATCGGCATCGCGGCGCCGATCATCCTGATCATCCTGCGCCTCGCGCAAGGGCTCGCGCTCGGCGGCGAGTACGGGGGTGCGGCCACCTACGTCGCCGAGCACGCGCCGCAGGGCCGGCGCGGCTTCTACACCAGCTGGATCCAGACCACGGCGACGCTCGGCCTGTTCCTGTCGCTGGTGGTGATCCTGGCGGTGCGGTCCTTCACCGGCGAGGCCGCCTTCGCCGAGTGGGGCTGGCGCATCCCGTTCCTGGTCTCGGTGCTGCTGCTCGGCATCTCGCTCTGGATCCGCCTCCAGCTCAGCGAGTCGCCAGCCTTCCAGCGCATGAAGGAGGAGGGCAAGACCTCGAAGGCCCCCCTCACCGAGGCCTTCGGCCAGTGGCGCAACGCTAGAATCGCGCTCATCGCGCTGCTCGGCCTCGTCGCCGGCCAGGGCGTGGTCTGGTACACCGGCCAATTCTACGCCCTGTTCTTCCTGCAATCGATCCTGAAGGTCGACGGCTACACCGCGAACCTCCTGATCGCCTGGGCGCTCCTGCTCGGCACCGGCTTCTTCGTGGTGTTCGGCTGGCTCTCGGACAAGATCGGCCGCAAGCCGATCATCCTGGCCGGCTGCCTGATCGCGGCGCTCAGCTTCTTCCCGGTGTTCAAGCAGATCACCACGCTCGCCAACCCCGCCCTCGAGAAGGCGATCGAAAACGTCAAGGTGACGGTGGTGGCCGATCCGGCCCAGTGCGGCAGCCTGTTCAACCCCGTCGGCACACGGGTGTTCTCGGCCCCCTGCGACCTCGCCCGCGACTTCCTCGCCAAGTCCTCGGTGCGCTACGCCACCGAGGCCGGACCGGCCGGCCAGCCGACGGTGGTGCGGATCAACGGCACCGAGGTCCCGTTCGCGGCGGGCGCCCCGGCGGCGGAGTTCAACAAGGTGGCGGCCTCCGCGCTCCAGGCGGCGGGCTACCCGAAGGCGGGCGATGCCCAGGTGGTGAAGATGGCGAACCCGTTCGACATCTTCCGGCCGCAGGTCGCCGGGGTGATCGGGCTGCTCTTCGTCCTCGTGCTCTTCGTCACGATGGTCTACGGCCCGATCGCCGCGGCCCTGGTCGAGCTCTTCCCGACCCGGATCCGCTACACCTCGATGTCCCTGCCCTACCATATCGGCAACGGCTGGTTCGGCGGCCTCCTGCCCGCCACCGCCTTCGCGATGGTGGCCCAGACCGGCGACATCTATTACGGCCTCTGGTACCCGATCGTCATCGCGCTGATGACCTTCGTGCTTGGCCTGCTGTTGGTGCCCGAGACCAAGGATCGGGACATCTTCGACGAGCGGGACACCGCCGCGCATTGAGGATGAGGACGGTGTGATGCCAGAGGGGCGCCCGCGGCGAGGCTGCGGGCGCCCTTTTCGCGTCTGAAAAAGTCGCTTGTCGTTCGCGGTCTTTCCCTGTTCCCACATGCGACCTCATCCTGAGGTGCGAGCTTTGCTCGCCTCGAAGGAGGCCTCCAGATACCGCCGCGATGTCTGGAGGCCTCCTTCGAGGTCAGTCGATCTTCAATCGACTGACACCTCAGGATGAGGTCGCGGGTTGGGTGTCCAGAGCCGCAAGGACGTTTGTCGCAGTCCAACGACAAAGGCCCGCCTCAGCGAGACGGGCCCTGCCACTCATCCGTGCCGGTCGATCACCGGCAGGTCGTCACCCGCCGCACGATCCAGCCTTCCCCGTCGACGAAGAGCTTCTTGCGCGAGGTCGAGCACTGGGCGTCGTCGGCCTCCGCCGCGGGGGCGGTGACGCTCGCGGTGGCGGCGACGTCGCGGGTGGTGCCCGCTCCGGCCTTCGGCGCCTTGTCGACCGCGGGGGCGGCGCTCGCACAGAGCGGGGCGCCGGCCGTGGCCAGGGCGGCCAGGACGACCGCCAGGCGGGCGAACAGGGGCAGTCGGGCGCAGGGACGCGCACGCATGATCGGTGATCCCATCGGTTGAATGCCGAGCGGCAACGTCCGGCGAAGTGGCTCTGGACCGCTCTCTCTTGCCATGGATAAGTCGCGAGCGCCCGAAGAGTTGCGTCGGACAAGCGTGTCCGTTTCGAAAACGGTAAACACGCGGGTGCGACGCCGCGGTGACATTTCGCACCACGACGGGGAACTGCCGGAGCGGCCGTATCGAATCGGCCCTCGATTGGTACCCTGATTCACCAGGACTGCAACGGACTTTGAACCGCCGAAGTGCCGGCGAGTTCCTGCCGCAGTGTCGGCCAGACGAGCCGGGCTTCCACTGCGCCCGGTCTTGAGCCTGGCCCTTGGGCCCGATCCGCCGTCAGGCCGGCAGCGCCCGCCCCTGCCCGGCCCGGCGCTGCACCAGCCACAGGCTGATGGCGACGTTGAGCAGGTTCCAGCCGACCCCGTTGGCGAAGGCCGCCGCGTAGGAGCCGGTGAGGTCGAAGATCACGCCCGACAGCCAGCCGCCGAGCGCCATGCCGAATAGGGTCGCCATGATGACGATTCCGACCCGGCCCCCGGCCTCGCTCGCCGGAAACAGCTCGCGCACGATGATCGCGTAGGCCGGCACGATGCCGCCCTGGAACAGGCCGAACAGGGCCGAGATCACGTAGAGCGAGGTCAGCCCGTCGAAGGCGAGGTAGAGGAGGAGCGCCACGCCCTGGAGCACCGAGCCGACCAGCAGCGTCGGCAACCCGCCGATCCGGTCGGCGAGGAAGCCGGAGGCGACTCGGCTGACGATGCCGAAGCCGAGCATCAGGGACAGCATCTCGGCGCCGCGGGCGACGCCGTAGCCGAGATCGCCGCAATAGGCGACGATGTGGACCTGCGGCATCGACATGGCGACGCAGCAGGCGAGGCCCGCGACCACGAGGATGCCCTGGAGGACGTTCGGCGGCAGGCCGAGCGTGCCGCCCCCCGCCGCCCCGCCCCGCTCGACGGCCGCGACCGGCGGGCGGGCGCGCATCAGCAGCGCCAGCGGCAGCATGGTGGCGAGGCAGAACAGGCCGATGCCGGCCTGCGTGGCGCGCCAGCCCCAGGCCGACACCGCGTGCTGGACCAGCGGCGGCCATAGCGTCCCGGCGAGGTAGTTGCCGGCAGCGCAGATCGAGACCGCGATGCCGCGCCGGCGGGCGAACCACAGCGAGATGTCGGCCATCAGCGGCCCGAAGGCGGCCGACGAGCCGAGCAGCCCGATCAGGATCCCGTGCGCGAGCGCGAACTGCCACAGGCTGGTCGAGAGCGCGGTGGCGCCGTAGCCGAGGAAGAGGCAGACTCCGCCGAGCACCAGCGGCGCCAGGATGCCGAACCGGTCGGCGAGCCGCCCCATCAGCACGCCCCCGAAGGCGAAGCCGACCATGGTGAGGGTGTAGGGCAAGGCGGCGGCCCCGCGGGCGGCGCCGAACTCCGCCTGCACGGCGGGCAGCACCACCACCACCGACCACATGCCGACGCCCCCGATGGTGGTCAGCAGCACGGAGACGACGAGGCGGCGCCAGGCGGCGGCGGAATCGAGCCCGTCGGCGGGCAGCGGGCGGGTCGGCACGGGCGTTTCCTCGACTCGGTTATGGTTGATCGAGGCTGTAGCAGGCGGGGCGGCGTGCGAGGAGCGATCCCGGCGCAACCCCCGCCCGCTCCGGCTCACCCCTCCGCCACCGTCTCCGGGTAGCGCGCCGCGAGGTCCCGTCGCATCGCCTCGACCCAGTCCCGGCCGCGCTCGCCCTTGGGTGTCCGGATCGGCACCTCCGCCACCAGGCTCGCCGGCCGGCCGGAGAGCAGCAGCAGCCGGTCGGCCACCGCCAGGGCCTCGGGCACGTTGTGGGTCACCATCAGCACCGCCGTGCCGCGCGCGGCCGCGCTGCCGAACACCGCGGCGCGCAGGGACGCCGCCGCCGCGTCGTCGAGGGAGACGAAGGGCTCGTCGAGGACGAGGAGGCCGGGGGCGAGCGCCAGCGCCCGGGCGAGCGCGACCCGGCGGGCCATGCCGAGCGACAAGGCCCGGGGATAGCGCCCGCGCCAGGCGGTGAGACCCAGTTCCTCGAACAGCGCGTCGAGCGATTGTCCGCGCTCCGGCCGCGGCAGGGACAGGCGCACGTTCTCCTCGACCGTTCGCCAGGGCAGGAGCCGCGGCTCCTGGAACACCATGCCGATGCGCAAGCCAGGGCGGGTGGTGAGCTCGCCCTCGAAGTCGCGGTCGAGGCCGAGCAGGAGGCGCAGGGTCGTGGTCTTGCCCGCCCCCGACGGGCCGATCAGGCACAGGGTCTCGGCCGCCCGGACCGTCAGGCCGAGGTCGCGCACCGCCTCGACCGGCTCGGACCTGTCCGGGCGGTAGACCTTGCGGCGGACCGCCAGGGTGAGGATCGGGGCGGCCGCCTCGCGGCGGAGGTCGGCGCCGGCGGCGGTCATCTTATCGCCAGCGGCGGGCATGGGCGTCGAGGGGCTGGAGCAGCAGGACGTCGACCGCCAGCATCACGGCGCTGAACACGAGGCTGTAGCCGATCAGCGCCGCGACGTCGAAGAGCTGGAAGTAGTACGAGATGGCGTAGCCGACGCCGTTCGGCCGGCCGAGCAGCTCGACCACCAGCACGATCTTCCAGGCGAGCGAGACGCCCGAGCGCGCCGCCGCCACCGCGAAGGGTACGAGCTGGGGCAGGAGCACGTGGCGGATCCACGTCCGGCGGTCGTACCGGAAGGCCTGCGCCATCTCCTCGAGACCGGGATCGAGCCCGCGGGCGCCCTCGCGCAGGATCACCGCGACGTTCGGCATCTTGTTCAGCGCCACCGCCAGGATCGCCGCGGTCTCGGTCAGGCCGAGCCAGATATAGGCCAGCACGGTGATGACGAGCGCCGGGGTGTTGAGCAGCACCAGGAGCGGCGTGTCGAGGAGCCGGTCGGCGGCCCGCGAGCGGCCGAGCGCGATGCCGAGCAAAGCCCCCGTCGCCATGGCGAGGCAGAACGAGGCCGCGACCCGCCAGAGCGTGATGCCGATGTTGCGCAGGAGGTCGCCCGAGGCCGCCTCCCGCCCCACGAACGCCGCCACCGCCTCCGGCGACGGCAGGGTGCGCGGATCCGTGGTGCGGCTCGCGAGCCACCAGACGACGAGGAGCAGCGCGACCGACCCGAGGCGGGCGAGGAGGGCCATCAGGCGGTCGAGGTGCGCGGGGACGGCTCAGCCATTCGGCCCGCCGTCCCAGTACAACCCCTCCGGCAGGGTCGCGGCCGCCCCGACCAAGCGCTCGCCGCCGAGCCGCGCCAGCACCGCGTAGAGGCGCTCGGCATCCTTGCGCTCGGCGGCGGCGGGCCGGTGCGGGATGCCGTCGAGGAAGGCGCGCTTGAGCGTGGCGTAGGTCGCCTCGTCCTCCGCCGCCATCAGGGGGCGAACGGGCGTCCAGGCCGCCTCCCCGGCCGCCAGCGCCTGCTTGGCCCGGGCCGAGGCGCGGGCGAAGCCCGCGATCGTGCGGGGCTCGCGCTGCAGCAGGGCCTCGTCGAAGACGTAGCCGAGGAGCGCGATCGGCCCCTCGACCCCGAACGAGGCGGCGATGCCGTCGGCGCCGATCAGGCGGCGGAAGCCCCGCGCCTCGAGCCGGGCGCAGAAGGTCCAGTACAGGAGCGCGGCGTCGAGCTCGCCCGATTCGAGCTTGCGCATCAGCAGCGGCGGCGCGCCGAAGACGGGTTTCGCCTCGCGCTCGAGGTCGAGCCCGTCCTTCTCGCGGGCCCGCGCCCGCAGGAGCAGCCAGTTCTTGTCGAGCGGTCCCCCCGCCACCCCGAGGCGCTTGCCCGCGAGGCCGGCCACCGTATCGAGGGAACTGGTCCCCGGCACCATCAGGGCGCCCTCGGTGGAGGAATAGGGCAGGAACTTCACCGCCCGCCCCTCCGCCCGCAAGCGTGCGGCCCAGAGCAGGTCCGACACGATGGTGTCGACCTGGCCGCCCTGGAAGGCGATGCGGGCGGCGTCGCTCCCGGCGAGGCGCACGCCCTCGAGGCTCAGCCCCTCCGCCGCGTCGATCCCCTCCGCCTTGATGACCGCCGCCTCCCAGGCGACGGTGCCGAACGGCAGGAGCCCGACCTTCAGGGTGGAGGCCGTGGACGCCTGCGGGGCGGCGGTCTGCGCCCCGGCGGCACGGAGCTGCGCGATCGGCCACAGCCCGGCCGCCGCCATCAATCCGCGCCGTGAGAGCATGGGCGCCTCTCCCTGTTGCCCGGCTCGTTCCACCCGGCCGGTTCGCCCCTGAGAGGTAGGCGGCCGGACCGGCGGCGTCCACCGCTCGCGTGCGGGGATGTGAGGCCGCACCCTGGGCGGACCCGCCGCCGCGGTCACTTGTACTATCGTCGGGCGGGCCGCGTCGGGCGGGTGCGGATCATCATGCGCGCCGATCCGTGGGCCCGAAAAGTGCGGCGACGGCGGATCGCGGTGATTCTCGGGAGTGCCGAGAGAGTCGGCGACTCTGTCGCTCGCGGACTTCGCTCGCGGACTTGCCTCTCGCGCGCCGCCGCGGCCCACGCCCATCCATCGACATCCCGGCCAGAGGTCGCCGGCCAGATGTCCACGGTGCGACAGCGGCCGCTGCCGCACCGTCCGCCGCCACGTTTGACAAGGGCCGGGCTGAGACCTACCAGACCGCCATGTTTTGGAGGCATTGATGGCGGCGCAGACTCGCAAAATTTGCCTGAACATGATTGTCAAGAACGAAGCCGATAAAATAGAAAAGTGCCTGCGCGCTGTTGCGGACTACATCTCCTGCTGGGTCATCGGCGATACGGGCTCGACCGACGGCACGCAGGACATCATCAGCGACTTCTTCCGATCGCGCGGCCTCCCCGGCGAGCTGCACAGCTTTCCGTTCCGGACCTTCGACCAGGCCAGGAACGCGGCTTTGGACCTGGCCCGGGACTCGCGCCTCGACTACGACTACATCCTGTTCGTCGATGCGGACATGGAGCTCGTCGTCGACGACCAGGATTTCGCGCGAAAGCTGAACGCCGACGTCTATCAGGTCCTGCAGACATCGGGCGTGGCCTACTGGAACAGCCGCCTGCTGCGGCGCGGTGCCAAGGCGCGGTACGTCGGCGTCACCCACGAATATCTGAGCCTCGAGGACGGGACGACCGAGCAGCTGGACGGGGTCCGCTTCGTCGACCACGCGTCGGGCACGAACCGGGCCGGCAAGTTCGCCCGCGACGCCGCCCTGCTCCGCGACGGGCTCGCGACCGAGACCGACCCGTTCCTGCGCACGCGCTACACCTTCTACCTGGCCAACAGCCTGCGCGACGACGGCGACCTTGCCGAGGCCCTGGAGCAGTACGAGGCGCGCGCTCGCCAGGGCTACTGGCAGGAGGAGGTCTTCGCCAGCCTGTTGAACGCCGCGAAGATCAAGGCGCGGCTGAACCATCCCGTCGACGACGTCATCGAGAGTTTCGAGCAGGCCGCCGCCGCCTGCCCTGAGCGCACGGCCGAGGCGATGCACGACGCGGCCCGGTTCTGCCGCGACCGCGGCCTGTACGAGCGGGGCTACCAGCTCGCCCGCCGGGGGGAGAACGCCGCGATCCCGAGATCCGGGCTGTTCGTCTCGGAATGGATCTACCGCTACGGCCTGCTCGACGAGATGGCGGTCGCGGCCTACTGGACCGGCCGGCATGCCGAAGCGGTCATGCTCATCGACAAGATCCTGGGCCTGCCGGACGTGCCGGGCGAGCATGTCGCACGCCTGAAGAACAACCGGCTCTTGTCCGTCGAGCGGATCGCCGAGATCCGACGCGCCCCCGACGGGGAGGGGCGGGCCGCCGCGGGGTTGCTGGAGCAGGCGCGACGCGGCGAGAGCTTCGGGTTGCCGGACGAGCAGGTCATCGCGACCTACCTGCTCGTCGCCGAGGTCGATCCGACCTGCGCCGAGGCCTTCCACGGCGCGTCGCGCTTCTGCCGCTACAAGCAGCGGCACGAGCAGGGCTATCACCTGGCGGTCCGCGGCCTGCAGGTGGCGGAGGCCAGGGGGGCGGAATCCAAGGGCGCGGAATCCCTGCAAGGCGAGGCCTGGATTTCCGATTACGGCCTCCTCGACGAGCTCTCGGTGCATGCCTACTGGACCGGGCGCTACGACGAGGCGATCCGTGCCTGCAACCGCCTCCTGGGCGAGGGCAAGATCCCGCAGGACATGGTCGAGCGGGTCGCCAACAACCTCCGCTTCAGCTCCGAGGGCCTGGCGAGAGCGGAGAAGCAATCGCTGCAGATCCCGAGGGTCTTCCACTTCATCATCGCGTCGAGCGACCCCGACGTGTCGCCGCGCTTCTCCCTGGTCAATTACCTGGCGGTGAGATCCGCCCTCGACCTGAACGAGGGGTTCCGGGCGACCATCCACTGCGATCCGGAGCCGCACGGGCCCTACTGGGACCTGCTGAAGGACCGCGTCGAGGTCGTCCGGACGACCTTGCCGCGGCAGGTCTTCGGCCGGCCGGTGGACCTGATCGCGCACCGCGTCGACGTGCTGAGGATGCAGATCCTCCTGGATCAGGGCGGGATCTACCTCGATGTCGACACGATCTGCCAGAGGCCGTTCGCGCCGCTGCTCGACGGCCGCGTCGTCCTCGGGCGCGAGGAGATTCCGGACGGGGCCGGCGGGCGACGGCCGGTCGGCCTGTGCAACGCCACGATCATCGCTCCGCCCGGCGCGGAATTCCTGCGGTTGTGGTACGACGAGTACCGCGCGTTCGTCGGCGGCCCGAGCGGCGATGCCTGGAACAAGTTCTCGGTCCAGGTGCCCCTGGCCCTCGCCGAGGCGAATCCCCACCTCGTCAGGGTCGAGCCTGCTACGTCGTTCTTCTGGCCGAGCTGGGACGATCACGGCATCGAGGCGCTGTTCAAGCACGACCTGGACTTCCCCGAGGCCTATTGCTTCCACCTGTGGCAGGCGAAATCGTCGGGCTGGATCGCGGGACTCGATCCCGAGACGATCCTCAGGGACGACACGACCTACAACCGGATCGCCCGCCGCTTCCTGCCGCGGCCGGCGGCGCCCGCCGCCCCGCCCGCGCAGCGTTTCGAGGCCCTCCCGGCGCTCGAACCGGTCATCGGCGCGGACAAGCCGCGCTTCAATCTCTGCCTCCTCCGTCACAACGAGCACGACATGGTCTACGACGACGTCGTGCGCGTCCTCTCCGCCTCCCTGCGCGACCTGGGCCACGACTGTTCCCTGACCTACGATGAACCGGCCCGAGGTTCGGTCAACATCGTGGTGGGCAACCTCCTGCACCCGGTCCAGGACGAGCGGCGCGTCGCTCCCTTCCGCTCGGGGCCGTTCCTCGTCTACCAGCTGGAACAGCTCGACATCATCGCCGGGCAACGGGAGGGTGGGAGGTACCTCGACTTCCTCGGCCTGGCCTCGCACATCCTCGACTATTCACGGGCCGGGCTCGCGCATCTTCGGGCAAGGCCGAACCCGCCTGGCGTCTCGTTCCTGCCCCCGGGCTTCCACCGCTGCCTGGAGGTCACCTGTCCGGCGCCGGAGCAGGAGATCGACGTCCTGTTCTACGGCTCGCATTCCGAGCGGCGCGGGCGTGTCCTGGAGGCCGTCCGCGCCCAGGGCCTGAACGCCGTCCACCTGTTCAACGTCTACGGCGAGCCGCTATGGGACGCGATCCGGCGATCGAAGATCATCCTGAACATCCACTCCACGCCGGGCTTCCGGGCCCTGGAGACCGTCCGCATCGTTCCTCTCCTGGCCAATCGCTGCTTCGTCGTGTCGGAGGCGAGCGACGACAATCCGTTCGGGCCGGGTGTGGCGTTCTGCGAGATCGAGGACATGGCCGAACTCTGCCGCGCCTATCTGGCGGTGGGCGCTCCCCTCAGGCAGGCCGTCGCCACGGAAGGCTACCTCGCCGTCCGCCGGGTCGATTTCGCCGCGCGGCTGCGCGACGTCCTGAACGGCCTCGACCTCGCGCAACTCGTGTTGCGCGCGTGAGCCGATCCGGCGACCCTGCCGGACTGCGAAACGAAGGAGACGGATCCCATGCCGAAGGACGACGTCCTCGAGCCCGACGCGATCGCCGCGCACCTCGCCGACCTGCCGGCCTGGCGGCACGCCGACGGCTGGATCACCCGCACCTACCGGACGAACAGCTGGAAGGGCACCCTGATGGTGATCAACACCGTCGGTCACCTCGCCGAGGCGGCCTGGCACCACCCGGACCTCACCGCGTCCTACGCCTGGGTCGAGGTGCGGCTGACCACTCACTCCGCCAAGGGCCTGACCGAGAAGGACTTCGCCCTGGCGCGCAAGATCGAGGAGGTGGTCGGCTGGCAGCCGGGGCTGGAGGGCGGCGCGCTCGAGGGCACGCCGACCGATCCGCGCTTCGCCTACATCAAGTACGACCGGTAGGGCTCGCGCCGTCACCGCCCGCTCGCCTTCACCCGCCGGCACTGCGTCTTGAGGTAGGTCGTCTGCCCCACCCCGGCGCGGATCTCGGAGCGGGCGATGATCTCCTGCCAGCCGTTGGCGCAGCCGATCTCGCTCGCGACCCGGGTCTTGAACACGTCGGTGGCGGTGGCCTCGTCGCAATCCTGCACCGGAACCGTGCCGGCGCAGATCAGCACCAGAGCCAGGAAGCCGTTCATCGCCTCACCCCTCCCCGCGAACAGCCGGGATAATGGAGCGCGGCGGCGCGAGCCCAACCCGTACCTTGGCCGGCCTGTCCCCTGTGGGCCTTCAGGCCGGGACCTCCGCCACCAAGCCGGGATCGAAACTGCTTCCCTCGACCGGGTTGGCGAGGCAGCGCGTGCCGTGGAGCACGAGGTCGTGGCCGGCATGGAAGTGGCCGGAGATCCAGAGGGCCGGCCGGTGGGCATCGGCCAAGTCGGCGAGCAAAGTGGTGGCGTAGAAGGCCGGCACCCACCAGGGCACGCCGGGCGCGTCGCGGTAGCGGTCGGCGGTCTCGGGGATCGGCGGGTGGTGGGTGACCGCGACGGTCGGGCCCGGATGCGGCCGGGCGAGCGCCGCCGCTACGGCGGCCCGGTCGGCCGCGTGGGCCGCCATCGCGGCCTGCGGCGTCCAGGGCGTGCCGTCTCCCTGGCGGATCGCCCGGTACTCGCGCGAGCCGGTCGCCGGATCGGTCATGCGGCCGGCCGCATAGGCGACCGGGTCGGCGGGCCGGTCCGGCGCCTCCGCCGCGAGCCAGCGCCCGGCGAGGCGCCAGTCGCTCCACAAAGTCGCGCCGACGAAGCGCACGCCGCCGATCACGCGGGTCTCGCCGCCCTGGAGCAGCACCACCCGCTCGCGGCCGGCCGCGCGGTTGATCGCCGCCACCCCGTCCGCGAGCGCCGCCAGCAGCTCCGGGGCGGTGCGGGGATCGCCGGACGGCGCGTAACGCTCGTGGTTGCCCGGCACCAGCACCACAGGCCGCTCGCCAGCGAGGTGCAGGAGCGCGGCGAGCCCCCGCTCCGGCTCGCCCTCCCAGACGTCGCCGGCGCAGACCAGGAGGTCGAAGGGCTGCGTCGGAACCGGCACGGCCGCGAGGGGCCGGCGCTCCAGGTGCAGGTCGGAGAGCGGGAACAGGCGCATCGTTCGGTTCGGTCTTTGACAATCAGGCGCCGAACAGCGACAGCACCACCGGCCGCCGGTCGAGGTTGTAGACCTGCGCCTCCCGGGCGGCCTTCGCGGCGCGCTCGGCGGCGTCGGCCAGCGCCGCGAGGCGGGACGGCGGCTCGCCCTGGCGGCGCTCGATCTCGGCGGCGAGCCGGCGCTGCACCGTGTCGAGGGCGGTGGCGTAGAGCGCGTCGGCCTCGCGGCCGGCGAGCCGCTCGGCGAGCCGCAGGGCCCGGCGCCAGTCCGGCCGGTCGCCCTGGTCGAGCAGGGCCTCGACCTCGTCGACCACCCCGATCGTGTCGGGGTCGAGGAGTTCGAGGGCGCGGGCGACCGAGCCCTCGCTCAAGGCGGCGGCTCGCTCGATCAGCGCTGGCGGCGCCCCGGCCTGGGCCGGCCCGAGGCCGCGCAGCACCCGCGCCACCTCCCCCGCCGGGAGCGGCTTCAGGGCGAGGCGCCGGCAGCGCGAGCGGATGGTCGGCAGCAGGCGTCCGGGGGCATGGCTGACGATCAGGAACAGCGAGCGCGGCGGCGGTTCCTCGATCACCTTCAGGAGCGCGTTGGCGCTGGCGAGGTTCAACTCGTCGGCACAGTCGACGATGCAGATCCGGTAGCCGGCATCGGCCGAGGTCTCGGCGAAGAGGTGGAGGGCCCGGCGCGCCGCATCGACGCCGATCTGCGTCGGCACGGTCTTGGCGCCCGGCGCCTTCTGGCGCCGCAGCAGCACGAGGTTGGGATGCGACAGGCCCGCGACCTGGCGCGCCACCGGGTGGCCGGGGGGCAGGTCCAGGCTGTCGGGCAGGCCCGCGCCGTCGCCGCGGGCGAGCAGGTGGCGGGCGACCCGGAAGGCGAGCGTCGCCTTGCCGATGCCCTTCGGCCCGCCCAGCAGCCAGGCATGGTGCAGCCGCCCGGCGCCGATCGCCTCGCGAAAAGCGCGCTCGGCCGCCTCCTGGCCGAGGAGATCCTGCCGCTCGCGCGGGCGCGGCACGCCCGGGATCTCGCCCGGCTCGAGACCGTCGTCTCCCTTGTCAGGCGGCATCGGACCGGTCCCGGACGAGATGCGGCAGCCGGGCCGCGATCGCCGCGCGGATCGCCTGCGCGACGCGGTCGGGGGAGCCTTGCGCGTCGATGACCGCGCAGCGCGCCGGCTCGGCCGCGGCGATGGCGAGGAAGGCCGCCCGCAGGCGCTCGTGGAAGCCCAAGGCTTCCGCCTCGAACCGGTCGGGGGAGCTGGCAGCGGCGTGGCCGCGCTGGCGCGCCCGGGCGAGGCCGATCTCGGGGCTCAAGTCGAGGATCAGGGTCAGGTCCGGCCGGGTCGTCCCGACCACCACCCGCTCCAGGGCCGACAGCGTCTCGGGCTCGAGCCCGCCGGCCGCGCCCTGGTAGGCCCGGGTCGAATCGCTGAAGCGGTCGCACAGCACGATCGCGCCGCGGGCGAGGCTCGGGCGGATCAGGGTCGCGAGGTGGTCGAGGCGGGCGGCGGCGAACATGAGCGCCTCGGCGAAGGGGCCGTGGGGCTTGGCGACGCCGGAGAGCACCGCGGCGCGGATCCGCTCGGCCCGGGGCGAGCCGCCCGGCTCGCGGGTGGTCACCACCTCGCGGGGCTTGGCCGTGCCGTCGGCGCGCAGCCAGGCCGCGGCCTGGGCGATCTGGGTCGACTTGCCGGCGCCCTCGCCGCCCTCGAAGGTGATGAAGCAGCCGCGGCGCCGGGGTTCGACCGTCGCGGCCGTCGGGGGAGCCTCGCTCACGACCGGCTGGTGATCCGGCCGAGGGCCTGGCGGAACCAGCCGGTGCCGACCTCCATGGCCGCGTCGAGGGCGCGCTGGGTCATGGTGCCGGCGGGCACGGCTTCGGCGGTGTAGAGCGGCATGTCGAGCACCACCTGCTCGCCGCGGGTGACCTTGAGCCGGCCGACCTCGCGGCCCTCCTCCACCGGGGCGGTCAGCGGGCCCTGGTAGGTGGCGCGCGCCACCAGCCGGTCGCTGTTGCCCCGCGGCAGCATCAGCCGCACCGGCTTCTTCGTGACGAGCGGCACCCGGCCCTTCTCGGCCCCGAAGGTCTCGGCCTCGGCCACGGTCTCGCCGGCATTGAAGACCTGGCGCGCCTCGAAGGCGCGGAACCCCCACTCGATCAGCTTGCGCGATTCGGCGGCGCGGTCGCGGGCGGTCTTGAGGCCGCTCACCACCAGGACCAGGCGCTGGCCGTTCTGCACCGCCGAGCCGGTCAGGCCGTAGCCGGATTCCTCGAGGTAGCCGGTCTTCAGCCCGTCGGCGCCGACATCGAGGGTGAGCAGCGGGTTGCGATTCTGCTGGCGGATCTTGTTCCAGGTGAACTCACGCTCGGCGAAGAGCTTGTAGTTCTCCGGATAGGTCTCGATCAGGTGGATGGCGAGCTTCGCGAGGTCGCGGGCCGTCACCTTCTGGTCGGGCGCCGAGTAGCCGGTGGCGTTGCGGAAGGTCGAGCGGTCGAGCCCGATCTCCTTCGCGTGCCGGTTCATGATCTGGGCGAAATTGTCCTCGGTGCCGGCGACGCCCTCGGCCGCCGCGATCGCCGCGTCGTTGCCGGACTGCACGATGATGCCGCGCAGGAGGTCGGGCAGCTTCACCTTGCTGTTGAGCTGGGCGAACATCGACGAGCCGCCGCCGCCCGCGCCGCCGCGGCGCCAGGCATTCTCGCTGATGGTGAACTCGGTGTCGGGGCCGAGCTTGCCCTTGCGCATCTCGTCGAAGAGCACCTCGACGGTCATCAGCTTGGCCATGCTGGCGGGCGAGAACGGCTCGTCGGCGCCCTTCTCGAACAAAACCGCGCCGGTATCGGCGTCGATCAGGATCGCGTGCGGCGCCAGAGTCTGGAAGGCAGGATTTTGGGATGTCTGGGCCCGCGCGTCGGAGGCCGCGACGGCGGCGCCGAGGATGGCTGCCAGAGCTAGTCCCGCGGCGCGGCGCGCGAGCGCCCTGCCCGCTCCGGTGGTCGCTGTCACACGCATACCCCTACCGCCTCATCGTCCGGCCGAACCGGGAGCCTGCCGCACTGTGCCGCCCCGCCCGCGCGCGCGCAACCGCGCCTGTGCCGCAGTGCGGGATGGGAACCGTTTCGGATGTGGACCCTGTCGAGGTTGGCAGACGCCAATCGCCCGACGCCCGCGTCATCACCCCCTCATTCCTCATCCTATCAGCGACCTCATCCTGAGGTGTCGGTCGATCGAAGATCGACTGACCTCGAAGGAGGCCTCCAGATCCCGCTGAGATCTCTGGAGGCCTCCTTCGAGGCTCACTTCGTTCGCACCTCAGGACGAGGTCGCGGGTGGAGCAGCATGAACGTCCATCCCGAAGGGCGCCCCTGCCCTCAATACATCCCCGCCACCTTCGAGCGCGGCGGCATGCCGGGCTTGTGGCCCGTCGCCTTGGCATCTTCCCGGTCGCCCTTCTGGGCGCCGACGAGGCGCAGCGGCGGCGCGATCGGCAGCGGGCCGTTCTTCGCGATCACGGTCGTCTTCGCGGCCTTTGCCCCGGCCGGATGCGCTGCGGCCTGCATCGCCTGGGCGAGCGAGGCGCGGTCCGCCGCCGGATGGGCCGCGAAGGCCATGGCCTGGCTCGGGACTTGGCTCGGGAGCGCCGGCCGGCGGGCCAGGGCGACGGAGGCCGGCGCGGGTGCCGGCCTGGCAATCCGGGGCGCGGCGAGGCCCGGGTTCAGGCCCTCGACGGCGGCCACACGGACGGGAGGGGGCATCCGGGCCGGCTCGCGGGGTGCCTCGGCCACCTGAACCGGTGCGCGGACGGGCGCACGCACGGCCGGGCGGCGGATCTCCGGCTCGGCCTCGGCGAGCTGGACCGGCGCGACGACCCGCGGCCTCTCGACGATCGGGCGCACCGGCTCCGGCTCGGGCTGGCGGAACGCGAAGGGTTTCGCGTCGTCACCCGCATCCGCCACCATGATGTTGGCGCCCGACGGCGAGCCGGCGGGCTGTCCGTCGGTGCGCAGGGTCGCCATCAGCTTGCGGTCGTCGCTGCCGCCGACCGAGGCCTTGCCGACATACTCGACCCGGACCTTCGTGGTGCCGCGGCGCCGGAAGTCGAGCGCCTCGGCCACCGCCTGCGACACGTCCATCAGCCGGTCGGCGTGGTAGGGCCCGCGGTCGTTGACCCGCACCACCATCGAGTGGCCGTTCGCCAGGTTCGTGACCCGGGCGTAGCTCGGCAGCGGCAGGGTCGGATGCGCCGCCGCGACCGAGAACCGGTCGAAAATCTCGCCGTTGGCGGTCTGGCGGCCGTGGAAGGCGGTGCCGTACCAGGAGGCCAGGCCCTCGCGCACGTAGCCGCGGGCGTCCTGGCGCGGCACGTAGGTGCGGCCGGCGACCACGTAGGGCTTGCCGGTCATCTGCCGGCCGCCGCCCTTCGGGATCCTGTCGTTCTCGCCGTAGAGCCGCGGGCTCGCGGCGACGCCGTATTTCGGATCGATCTCGCGGCCGCCGCTCCTGACCGCCAGGTTCTTGGGCGTCGGCCCGGCGCAATTGGCCGCCGCGAGGGCGATGCCCGCCACCGCGGCCCACCGCACGACCGGCATCGGCCGGAGGGCCCCCCGCTCCGTCTCCGGACGCGTGGAACCGCTCTTCGAAGATCCCGCCATCGACCCCTCGGATCCCCCGCGCCGCCTGACGGCCGCCGCCCGCCCGGGAGGGCTGGGAGGGCGGGCGCCAGGACCGCACAGGGTTACGCTGCACTTGTGGAAGACCCTGCCGGCCCTGCGTAAATGAAATCTCAACGGGGCCTCCGGCGCGAGTCCCCTCCACCGCCGTCCACAGGCAGTGTGCCGGCCCCGCCGGGCGATCGCGGCCTTGGGAACCGTCCGCGGCGGGGCCGGCGGGAGACGGGTTCGGCCGGGATGGCCGGACGGCCGGGCGTTTCGCGAGCGGCCCGTAACCCCCGGATGACTCCTCTTTTCGGACGACTTGGATTTCCGGGCGGATCGGGCAGGCTCGATCCCGCGTGGGGCCGGCCGCCGTCGCGCGGCGGCCCGTGAGCGTGCCCCGCCCGGGAGGAACGCCATGGGACACGCTTCGAGGAACGCCCTGTCGCGGCCGCTCGCCGCGTCGCTGCTGGCCGCCATGCTGGCCTGCCCCGCTCTCGCGCAGCCGGCCCCCGCCGATCCCGGGCCGGGCGTCCCGGCGGGCTGGTCGCAGGAGGTGCGGATGGTCGTCGCCCTCGCGGTGCCGGAGGAGAAGGCCCAGGCGCTGCTTCCGGCGGGCTGGACCGTCAACCCGGCCCAGCAGGGGCCGGGCCGGGGCGCCAACCTCTCGGTGGTCTTCCGCGAGCAGCTCGCGGCCACGGGACCGGACGGCAAGCCGGCGGGGGCCGAGGAGCGGGCCGCCGTGCTGGCGGTGCCGGCCCGGCGCGGCGACGAGACGGGCTTCGTGATCGTGCGCACCTTCGCCGATGCCCGGTCCGGGCCCGGCTACTACAAGGTCGGCGTGCCGGCGGCGGTGACGCTTGAGCGGCGCGGCAGCGCCACCGCCCTCGCGGCCCAGGCCGAGGAGGCCTGGAGCGTGACCGCCGAGAGCGGCGAGCGGCTGAGCCTGCGGGTCGCCTATGCGCGCGGCGCGCCGGTCCGGGCCCAGCCCACCGCCCTCAACCTCTCGGCCGCCGATCCGCGGGTCCGGCGGACCTACCGGGTCGACCAGGGCGTCGATCCGGTCCTGAGCCGGCCCGCCGGCATCGACCGGACGACGGCCCTGTCCTTCACGGCCTCGGGCGGCGCGCTCGCCCCGATCTTCGACGGCCGGGAGCAGGTGGTCGCGGTCCTGTCCCTGCCCTGGTACGCGCGCCAGATGTTCGCGCCCGCCGCGATCGATTGAGACGGGATCCGGAAGATGACTTCCGGCTCCCGTCTCACCAGCCCGCGCGGCGCTTGAGCGAAGTCATATGACCGCGGACCCGGCGCGCCGCCTATTCCGCCGGCTGCGGTGCGCCGGGTCCCGGCTCCGCCTTGCCCGGTTCCTTCCGGCCGGGTTCCTTCTTCCGCCCCGCCACCAGCCGCTCGGCCGCGACGTAGAAGACCGGAGTGACGAACAGGGTGAGCAGGGTCGCGACGAGCAGCCCGCCAATCACCACCGTGCCCATCGAGATCCGGGCGTTGGCGCTGGCCCCCGTGGCGATGGCGAGCGGCACCGAGCCGAGGATGAAGGCGAAGGAGGTCATCAGGATCGGCCGCATCCGCAGCCGCACCGCGTCCTGCGCCGCCGTCACCGCGTCCTCGCCCTTGTCCCGCAGGTCGCGGGCGAAGGAGACGAGCAGGATCGCGTTCTTGGCCGCCAGCCCCACCAGCAGCAGGAGGCCGATCTGACCGAAGATGTCGAGGGGCAGGTCGCGCAGGGCCAGCGCGCCCACCGCGCCGAACAGGGCGAGCGGCGTCACCAGGATCACCACGAAGGGCAGCCGCAGGCTCTCGTACTGGCCGGCGAGCAAGAGCACGATCATCACCACGCCGAGCCCGAAGATCAGCGGCGCCCAGCCGCCGGCGATCTTCTCCTGGTAGGCGACCTCGGTCCATTCCACCGCGTAGTCGGTCGGGAGCGCCGTGTCGGCGAGGCGCTCGATCGCCGCGATCGCCGCGCCGGAGCTCGCGCTCTCGGCGGTGTCGACCGCGATCTCGATCGCCGGGTAGGTGTTGTAGGACAGGACCGCCGTCGGCCCGCTGACGAAGTGCGGCGTGACCAGCGACCCGATCTGCACCGGCTCGCCGCGGTTGTTCGGCACCGTCAGCCGCGACAGGTCCTCGATCGTGCGCCGCCCTTGCGACTCGCTCTGGACGTAGACCTGGTAGACGAAGCCGAACTTGTTGAAGAGGTTGACGAAGGACGAGCCGACATAGGTGCCGAGCGCGTCGAACAAGGATTGCAGGCTGACGCCGAGCTGCTCGGCCTTGGCGCGGTCGATGTCGAGGCGCAGCTGCGGCACGCCGTAGCTCGTGGTGGCGGTGGCGCCGCCGACCTCGGGGAGCTTCTTCAATTGCGCGATGAAGCCCTCGGCGGTCTTGGCGAGCTTGAGCCCGCCCTCGCCGCTGCGGTCCTGCAATTCGAGCGTCAGGCCGCCGCGGGAGCCGAGGCCGGGCAGCGGCGAGGGATCGACGATGCGCAGGACCCCGTCGGGATGGTTCTTGAACTGCTTGCGCAGGCGCCCGACCACGTCGGTGACCGTCTCGGTGCGCTCGTCCCAGGGCTTCAGGGTCGGAATCTGGAAGCCGTAGAACGGCGCGGTGACGTCGGCCAGGATGCCGCGCCCGGCGACCCCGATCGTGCCGGCGACAGAGGGCTCGGCCATCGCCGCCTTGCCGACCTCCTCCACCATCGCGGCGGTGCGGCTGACCGAGGCGCCCTTCGGCATCGCGATGTCGGCGAAGAAGTAGCCCTGGTCCTCCTGCGGCACGAAGGCGCTCGGGCGGCTCGTGACCATCCAGGCGGTGAGCCCGGCGAAGACGAGGAACACGAGCCCCGTGGCGATCAGGTGGCGCGACAGCCGCCCCGCCGAGCCGACCGCGAACCCGGTCGCCCGGTCGAGGACGGCGTTGAACCAGCGCAGGGGCGCGCGCCAGCGGCTCTGATGCGCGGTCTTGTCGTGGGGCTTCAGCAGCAGGGCGCAGAGCGCCGGCGTCAGGGTGAGCGAGACGACGGCCGAGATCAGCACCGAGATCGCGATGGTCAGGGCGAACTGGTTGTAGAGCTGGCCGGTCAGCCCCGGGATGAAGGCCACCGGCACGAACAGGGCGGCGAGCACCAGGGTGGTGGCGATGACCGGGCCCGCGACCTCGTTCACCGCCTCGCGGGCGGCCTCGCGGGGCTCCTGCCCCTCCTCCATCAGCCGCTCGGTGTTCTCGACCACGATGATCGCGTCGTCGACCACGAGCCCCACCGCCAGCACCAGCCCGAGCAGGCTCAGGGTGTTGAACGAGAAGCCGAGGAGCGCCATCGGCCCGAAGGTGCCGACCAGCGCCACCGGCACCGCGATCGCCGGGATCAGCGTCGCGCGCCAGTTCTGCAGGAACAGGTAGGTGATCACGACGACCAGCACGATCGCCTCGATCAGGGTCTTGACCACCTCGTGGATCGAGGCGTCGACGAACTCGGTGCGGTCGAGGGCGATCTTGTATTTCAGGCCCGGGGGAAAGCGCTTGGCGAGGTCCTTCATCGTGGCGCGCACGCCCTTCATCACCTCGACGGCGTTGGCCTCCGGGTTCTGGTACAGGCCGAGCGAGGCGGCGGGCAGGTTGTCGTAGGTCGAGCGGCTGCCATACTGCTCCGAGCCGAGCTCGACCCGGCCGACGTCGCGGATGCGCACCACCGAGCCGTCGGGATTGGCCCGGATCACCACGTCGGCGAATTCCTTCGCCTCCGTCAGGCGGCCCTTGGTGACGATCTGCAGCTCGAAGGCGGGCGCGTCGCGCACCGGCTCCTTGCCGAGCGAGCCGACGGTGATCTGGGCGTTCTGCTGCTCGACCGCCTGGACGATCTGGCTCGGGCCGAGGCCCAGCGATTCCATCCGCGCCGGATCGAGCCAGACCCGCATCGCGTAGCGCTTGTTGGAGAAGTTGACGATGCGGCCCATGCCGGTGACCCGGCGCAGGGGCTTGATCACCTGGGTCTCGGCCCAGTTCGACAGGAAGAGCTCGTCGTAGCGGTTGTCGTCGCTGTAGAGCACGACGTTGCCGAGGCGCTGGCGCGACGACTTGACGATCTCCAGCCCCTGGTCGCGCACCGCCTGCGGCAGGCGCGATTCGGCGCGCTGCGCCCGGGTCAGCACGTCGGCCGCCGCGGCGTTGAGGTCGGAGCCGACCTCGAAGGTCGCGTCCAGGTTGACGCTGCCGTCGGCGTTGCTGGTCGAGTTGATGTAGATCAGGTCCTGCGCGCCGTTGATCTCCTGCTCGAGCGGGATCGCGATCGCCTCGTAGGCCTGCTGCGCGGTGGCCCCCGGATAGGTCGCCTGGATGTTGATGATCGGCGGCGCGATCTCGGGGAACTGGGCGATCGGCAGGGAGAAGCCGGCCACGGCCCCGATCAGGGTGATCAGCACCGAGATCACGCCCGCCAGGACGGGCCGGTCGACGAAATAGGCGAACATCCCGGATCCCGCTGGACCGCCGGGCGCCGCACGGGCCCCGCGGGCGAACGAGGCGGGAGGCGGGACCTGCGACGGTGAGGTGATGGCTCATCCGCAACGCGATCGCGTCCGAGGGAGTTCCCCTGCGGGAGGCCCGCCTTCTCCGGCAAGCCGCCGATGTCGCGGGCGGGGAACCGCAGGCCCGCCCCGGACCTTTGCGTCATCGTCGGGGAGATCTTCATCGTGCGCGCAGGTTTTCGCTACGGCCTCGTCGGTCTCACCGCGCTCGCGGCCGGGGCCGGCCTCTGGTGGGGGCTCGGCCATCCGCTGCCCCAGGGCGCCGCCGGCCTCCTGCCCGGCCCGGTGGCGCAGCTCCTGGCGCCGTATGAGACGAAGAAGGCCCGCGGGCCCGAGGCGCCGGAATTCGACGTCGCGGTGGCGAAGGCGACGCCGGAGACCGTGCCGGTCGCCTTCTCGTATACCGGCACGGTGATCTCGCCGAAGGACGCCGCGCTCCAGCCCCGGGTCACCGGCGTGGTGGTGGAGCGGCCCTTCGAGCCGGGCGGCCACGTCAAGCAGGGCCAGGTGCTGTTCCGCATCGATCCGCGGCCGTTCGAGGTGGCGTTGCGCACGGCCGAGGCGCAGCGCGAGCAAGCGGTGGCGCAACTCGCCTTCGCCGATGCCGAGGTCGACCGCACCCAGACCCTGGCCGACAAGGGCTACGCCTCCGAGCAGCGCTTCCAGCAGCTCGAGAGCAACCGCCAGGTCGCCCGCAGCCGGGTGCAGGAGGCAGAGGCGGCGATCGCGCGCCAGAAGCTCAACCTGGACTACGCGGTGATCCGCGCGCCCTTCGACGGCCGCTCCAGCCTCTCCGACGTCAATATCGGCGACCACGTCAACGAGAACACGACCCAACTCGTCAGCGTGGTCCAGGTCGACCCGATCGAGGTGCAGGTCGCGCTCTCGGCCGAGGATTCGGAGGCGGTGCGCGCCGCCCTGAAGGAGGACCGCGCCGTCATCCGCACCCTCGACGCGCAGGGGAAACCTGAGCGCAAGGCGACGATCTACAAGCTCGACAACCGCTTCGACCCCCGCACCGCCCGCCGCCTGGTCCGGGCCTGGCTCCCCAATTCCGACGAACGCTACCTGCCGGGCGAGTTCGTGCGCACGCGGGTGCAGGTCGGCACGGAGGAGCGCCTGCTGGTGCCGACGGTCGCGCTCTCGTCCCAGCTCGACCAGCGCATCGTCTGGCGCGTGAGCGACGACGGCGACGCGGCCAAGGTGGCGATGGTCCCGGTCGAGACCGGCGAGGAATTCGGCGACCGCACGGCGATCCTCAAAGGCCTGAAGGCCGGCGACCGCATCGCCACCGACCACCTCCAGCTCCTGCGCCAGGACCAGCGGGTCGGGATCAAGCGGGAGGGCCGGCAGGACGACGGGCGGCAGGCGGCGAACGAGCCCGGCGACGCGGCGGTTCGCCCCTAGCGCGTCAGCGCTTGCCCCGGCGAAGGTCCGGACGTTACGGTCGGCCGGCGATCCCCGGCACCCGAGCGACGGCCCCCGCATGAGCCTTTCCGAGACCGCGCCCGCCGAGACCGCGCCCGAGAGCGCCGCGCTCACGAGCGACGTGCGCTTCTCGGTGGTGACCGCCGGGCCGGACGGGCTCGAACTCGTGGTGGCGTTCGGGCCGCGGGACTACGCGGTCCGGCTCACCCCCACGGAGGCCGGCGAGCTCGGCCTCGCCCTCCTCGCCACCGCCTCGGTCGCGGCGGATGCGGCGCAGGACGTGCCGGCGGGCACCCGGGTGGAGAATTGCTTCTTCCCGGTCCTCGGCTGGACCGCCGGCGAGGTCGCGCCCGGCGTGCCGGCCCTCGCCTTCCGGCTCGCCGAGGGTGCCGAGATCGCCTTCCAGTTCGACCGCGCCGCGGCCCGGGCCTGCGGCCGCGACCTCGCCCGCAGCGGCCGGGTGCCGTGGCGCGATCGGCTGCGCCGTGCCTTCCGGCGCCCCGTCCGGCCGCCGGCCGATCCTCACGGTGCGTGAGCGCCGGCCCGCCAGGCCAGATCGAGGACGAGGCCCTGCGGCAGGGTGTCGAGGAGCGGCGTGACCGGGAGACCCGCTTCGGCGAGGAGCCCGGCGCTCCAGTGGTTGCACACGGTGACGAGGCTGAAGCGCCCCTCCGCTTCGTAGAACAGGCTCGGGCCGTAGAGGCCGGGACCCGCCTCGACCGGCTGGCCGTCGCGCGTCGTGAAGGACCGCGCGAGCGCCGCGGCGAGGCGCCGGAAGCCCGCCCGCGACAGCCGCAAGCTCACGATCCCGGCCCCCGGGACGGCGCCGGGCTCGGCCGCGACCCCGACCACGTGCAGCACCGCCGGGCGGCCGCCCGGGGTGAACAGGGCCCGCAGCGCTAGCCGCCAGTCGAGGGCGTCGATCGTCGGGACGGCGCGGTAGAAGCCGGCATCGCCCCAGCCGATCTCCAGCGCCGGATAGGCATGGAAGCGCTCGGTCACCGCGATCAGCGCCCCGGCGCCGGCCTCGGCCGCCGCCCGGGCGAGGTCGTCGCGGGGCAGGAGCAGGCCGGAATGCCAGGCCCCGGCCACGACCCGGACGGTGACCGCCGCCTCGCCGGGCGGCGGCGGATAGAGGCCCGGGTCGCCCGGCCGGGCGGTGAGCCAAGCCGCCGCCACGAGGAGGGCGGCGAGGGACAGGAGAGCGGCCGCGGCCCGCCGGGCGAGGTGCAGACCGCGGCGCAAGGGTCAGGCCGCCTCGGCGAGCCGCCGCAGGTCCTGGTCGGCCGCGAGCCGCCCGGCCGAGGCCTCCAGGATCTCGATCCCCGCGACCGCGCCGTCGGCGTCGTAGGCGACGACGATGCCCGGCCGGACCTCCCGGCTCGCCACCACCTCGGCATCGGTGAAGCGGACGGACAGTACGTCGGTCTCGGTGTCGTAGCGGCCCTTCACGGCGCGAGCCGGACTCGTGCGGGACTCTTCGTGGATGGGCTTCGGGCTCATGCCTGTGCGGTTGTCCGGGCGGAGGGTGACGGATTGCCTCTCAGGCGCGTGTCTAAGCCCGGTCGCCCTGGACTGGCCGCCGCGCGGGCGTCTCTCCCCGGAATTCTTCCCGTGATTTTTGCCGGATGCGGGCGGCGCACCGCCCGCATCCGGAAGGTCTGGAGCACCGCCCGATCGCGTTGCGATCAGGCAGTGCTCCAGGTCTTCGATTTTGCCGCATACCTCCGACGAACCGGTATCCACTTCGTCGGAAAATGCTCTGCCGGCGTCAGCCCTGCAGCCGCGCCAGCGCCTCGCGCACCTTCTCGCGGCGGGCGATCGCCGCGTCGCGGCGCTCGCGCTGCTCCTCGACCACCTCCTCGGGGGCGCGGGCGAGGAAGTCGGCGTTGCCGAGCTTGGCGTCGATCTTGCCCACCTCGCCGCCGAGCTTGGCATCCTCCTTGGTCAGTCGCGCCACCTCGGCGGTCAGATCGACCACGCCCTCGAGCGGCAGGGCGGCGACCTCGCCGCGCACGATCAGCTGCACGGCGTTGCGCGGGCTGGCGTCCGCTACGTCAATCGCGGCGATGCGGCCGAGCCGGCGCACGGTGTCGCCCCAGCGGCCGAGGCGCTCGCGCACCGCCTCGCTCGGCGAGACCAGCACCAGCGGGATCTGGGCGCCGGCCGGCACGCTCGTCTCCGAGCGGGCCGAGCGGATCTCCGAGACGAGGTCGACGACCCAGCCGATCTCGGCCTCGGCCTCGGGCTTGGCGAGCGCGCCGAGATCGGGCCACGCCGCCAGCGCCAGGAGCCCGCGCTCCACCCCGGCCTCGCGCGCCTTCGTCGCCCACAATTCCTCGGTGAGGAACGGCATGAACGGGTGCAGGAGCACGCAGATCTGGTCGATCAGGTAGGCGATCGTCCGGCGCGTCTCCTCCTTCGCCGCGCCATCCTCGCCCTGGAGCACGGGCTTGGCCAGTTCCAGGTACCAGTCGCAGAACACGTTCCAGACGAAGCGGTAGGCGGCGTTGGCGGCGTCGTTGAAGCGGTAGGCCTCGATCGCCCCGGTCACCTCGGCGACGGCCCGCGCGGCCTCGCCGAGCGCCCAGGCGTTCAGGGTCTGGCTCACGCCCTCGGGCCTGAAGTCCGGGTCGAGCCGGCAGCCGTTCATCTCGGCGAAGCGGGCGGCGTTCCAGAGCTTGGTGGCGAAGTTGCGATAGCCCTCAACGCGTTGCACCGAGAGCTTGATGTCGCGTCCCTGCGCCGCCATGGCGGCGAGGGTGAAGCGCAGGGCATCCGCCCCGTAGCGGTCGACGAGGTCGAGGGGATCGACGACGTTGCCCTTCGACTTCGACATCTTCGCCCCCTTCTCGTCGCGGACGAGGGCATGGATGTAGACGGTGCGGAACGGCACTTCATCCAGGGCGTGAAGGCCGAGCATCATCATCCTGGCGACCCAGAAGAAAATGATGTCGAAGCCGGTCACCAGGGCGGAGGTCGGGTAGTAGCGGGCGAGCTCCGGCGTCTCGTCCGGCCAGCCGAGTGTCGAGAACGGCCACAGGCCGGACGAGAACCAGGTGTCGAGGACGTCCTCGTCGCGGCGCAAGGCGACCGGCCGGCCGTGCTTCGCGGCGGCCTGGGCCAGGGCCTCCTCCTCGGACTGCGCGACGAAGCAATGCCCGTCGGCGTCGTACCAGGCCGGGATCTGGTGGCCCCACCACAGCTGGCGCGAGATGCACCACGGCTCGATGTTCTCGAGCCACTGGAAGTAGGTCTTATCGTAGGTCTCGGGCACGAAGCGGGTGCGGCCGTCGCGCACCGCCTGCATCGCCCGCTCGGCCAGCGGCTTGACGTTCACGTACCACTGGTCGGTCAGGTAGGGCTCGATCACCACGCCCGAGCGGTCGCCGTGCGGCACCGCGTGGGTGTTGGGCTCGATCGTGACCAGCCGGCCGCGCTCCTCCATCAGGGCGACGACCCGCTTGCGCGCCTCGAACCGGTCGAGGCCGTGCAGCGCGAGGGCCTCAGGCTCCGGGCTCGATCCGTCCAGGAAATCCGCGTTGCCGTCGAGGCTTATGCGGGCTTCCTCATCCAGGATATTGATCTGTGAAAGCCCGTGCCGGCGGCCGACCTCGAAGTCGTTGAAGTCGTGCGCCGGGGTGATCTTGACCGCGCCGGTGCCCTTCTCGGGGTCGGAATACTCGTCCGCCACGATTCTGATCAGGCGGCCGACCAGCGGCAGGCGCAGGCTTTTGCCGACGAGCGCCCGGTAGCGCTCGTCCTCCGGATGCACCGCGACCGCGGTGTCGCCCAGCATCGTCTCGGGCCGGGTCGTCGCGACCGTGATGGTCTCGCCCGTCTCGTTGCCGGCCTCGTCGACCACCGGATAGGCGAAGTGCCAGAGATGGCCCTTCACCTCGACCTGCTGCACTTCGAGGTCGGAGATGGCGGTCTGGAACTTCGGGTCCCAGTTCACCAGGCGCTTGTCGCGGTAGATCAGCCCTTGCGCGTGCAGGTCGACGAAGACCTTCAGGACGGCCTTCGACAGGCCCTCGTCCATGGTGAAGCGCTCGCGCGACCAGTCGCAGGAGGCGCCGAGGCGCTTGAGCTGGTTGACGATGGTGCCGCCCGATTCCGCCTTCCACTCCCAGACCCGGCGGACGAATTCCGCCCGGCCGAGGGAGCGCCGGTCGGGCTGCTGCTGCTCGGCGAGGCGGCGCTCCACCACCATCTGGGTCGCGATGCCGGCGTGATCCGTGCCGGGCTGCCACAGCACGTCCTTGCCGCGCAGGCGCTCGAAGCGGGCGAGCACGTCCTGGAGCGTGTTGTTGAGGGCGTGGCCCATGTGGAGCGAGCCCGTCACGTTCGGCGGCGGGATCATGATGCTGTAGGGCTCGGCGCCGGCCCGGTCCGGGCGACCGGCCCGGAAGGCCTGCGCCTCCTCCCACTCGGCGGCGATGCGCGCCTCGACGGCGGCGGGATCGAAGGTCTTGTCCATCATCGCGAAAGCGCCACTCGCAGGCTGCCCCGGGCGCGTCCGGCGGATGGGACGCGGGCCGCACGGGCGCCTGAAACCAGAAACGAAAAAGGCCGGCCGCGCGAGCGGCCGGCCCCCGAGCCCGCTTTCAAGCGGACCCGGGCCGTTCCGTCAATGGGAGGGCGCCCGGGAAGTCAGCGACCAGGATTCACCGCCCTCTCGCGACGCGCTCGATCTCGGCCCGGACCAAGCGCTCGACCATCACCGGCAGGTTGTCGTCGAGCCAGGCCTTCAGCATCGGCCGCAGCATGTCCTGCACCAGGTCCTCGATGGTGCGGGCGTTGCGGGTCAGCACCGTGGTCGCCAGGAGGTCGAAGGCGTGGCCGACCGTGGCGTCCGTCGCCTGGGACAGGAGCCGGTCCTCCATCGCCGGGCGGCGCTCCGGCGGCGCGGGGGGCGGCGGGGCGTCGGCCTTCGGG
>NZ_JBEXZS010000104.1:0-50330 GCF_040593685.1 Methylobacterium sp. EM32
TTCGTACCGCCGCGATGGCGTCGCGGCGGTGCAGCCCTCTTTGGGCGTTTCCTCCCTAGACTTCGGGCCGCCTCGCAAGGGCGGCCTTTTTTCTGTTCGAACGGGGTCATACCGGACCGGGCCGCGCCCGACAAGCACAATCGTGCATATCGGGTGGGAGGTGGAACGATCCTGCATGCTGTGGTTGCGCAAGCAGGATCTACGTTCCTTTGGTTGTATCGTCGGAATCGTATCGTCGGCGGGTTGTATTGCCGGACTGCGCCGGCGTCACTTCGTGATGCGGCGCTTATCGTGCCAGGAACGCCGCGATGTTGCGGCGGATCCGTGCGAGCGGCGGCTCGCTCGTGTCCGGCAGGGCGAAACGCTCACCGGTGATGGTCTCGAAGGCGCTGACATAGGTGGCGGCGGTGCGCAGGACCACCTCGGGTGGAATCTCCGGCACCGGATCACGATAGGGGTCGCAGCGGGCAGCGACCCAGTTGCGGACCACGTCCTTGTCGAAGCTCTCCGGCAGGGTGCCGGCGGAGAGATGCTCGGGATAGCTCTTGGCGAACCAGTAGCGGCTGCTGTCGGGGGTGTGGATCTCGTCGGCGAGCACGATCCGCCCGTCGGCGTCGAGGCCGAACTCGTACTTGGTGTCGGCGAGGATCAGCCCCCGCTCCGCCGCCAGGGCCTGGCCGCGGGCGAACAGGGCGAGCGCCGCCTCCGACAGGGTGCGCCACTGGTCGTCCGTCAGCAGGCCCCGCTCCAGGATCTCGGCCTCGGAGAGCGGCGCGTCGTGGTCACCGTGGCCGGCCTTGGTGGTGGGCGTGATGATCGGCTGCGGCAGCTTCTCGTGCGGTCGCATCCCGTCCGGCAGCCGGTGGCCGTACATCTCGCGCCGGCCGGTCTTGTACAGGGTCAGGATCGAGGTCCCGGTGCTGCCGGCGAGGTAGCCGCGCACCACGATCTCGACCGGCAGGATGGCGAGGCGACGCCCGACCACCACGTTCGGGTCGGGATAGGCGAGCACGTGGTTGTCGCAGATGTCCCGCGTCTTCTCGAACCAGTAGCGCGCGGTCTGGGTCAGCACCTGGCCCTTGAGCGGGATCGCCGCCAATTCCCGGTCGAAGGCGCTCAACCGGTCGCTGGTGATCAGGATCCGCCGTCCGTCGGGCAGGTCGTAATTGTCCCGCACCTTGCCGCGGTAGTGACCCGGCAGCTCCGGCAGGGTCGCCTCCGGCAGGACGTAGTCGGAAAAGGGCGCGAGCTCGGCCGCCTGCATGATCACACTCCGCATTCGCGCTCCGGAGACCCGCGCGCTCTCGCGGCCCTGCCTATCGCCGGTCCCGGTCCGCGATCAAGCGGCGGGCGGGCGCGAGGACCTGTTCTCTCCCACCCGCACCCTCATCCTGAGGTGCCCGCGTAGCGGGCCTCGAAGGAGGCCTCCAGAGGCCACGGCGATCCCTGGAGGCCTCCTTCGAGGCGAGCAAGGCTCGCACCTCAGGATGAGGTCGCGAATGGGAAAAGCACATGTCTACATTGATTAAAATATTACACGTCGAGATTGGCCACGTTCAGCGCGTTCTCCTGGATGAACTCCCGGCGCGGCTCGACTACGTCGCCCATCAGCTTGACGAACAGGTCGTCGGCGTCGGTCGTGTCCTTGATCTTCACCTGGAGGAGCGAGCGCACGTCGCGGTCGAGGGTGGTCTCCCAGAGCTGCTGAGCGGTCATCTCGCCCAACCCCTTGTAGCGCTGCAGCTGCAGGCCCTTGCGGCCGAGCGCCATCATGCCCTCGAACAGCGCGACCGGCCCGTGCAGCGTCGTGTGGTCGCCCCGGCGCACCAGGGTGACGGGGGCGCCGTAGATCTCGCTGAGGTTCTCCGCCCGCTCGTCGAGGCGGCGCGCCTCCTGCGAGGAGATCAGCGCCTCGTCGAGCACCGCGACCTGGCGCACGCCGCGCAGCGTCCGCGACAGCACGTAGCCACCGTCCTTGGCCTCGCCCTCCCAGCCCTGCTCGATCTCGTCCGCGATGGTGTTGAGGCGCCGGGCGATCTCGTCGGCCACCACCTCGGCCTCGGCCGGGTTGCCGGCGACCGAGGGGCGCAGCGCGCCCGCGATCGCCGCCTGCTCGACCACGACGCGGTCGTAGCGCGAATGCATCCCGTGCAGCACCTGGCGCACGCCGCGCGCCTCGTCGACGAGCGCCTTGAGCTGGGCTCCGCCGAACTCGGTACCGGTGGCGAGCTTGAGCACCGCCCCGTCGACGCCGCCGTCGATCAGGTAATCCTCCAGCGCCCGGTCGTCCTTGAGGTAGATCGCGGTCTTGCCCTTCTGGGCTTTGTAGAGCGGCGGCTGGGCGATGTAGAGATGGCCGCGCTCGATCAGCTCCGGCATCTGGCGGAAGAAGAACGTCAGCAGCAGGGTGCGGATGTGCGAGCCGTCGACGTCCGCATCGGTCATGATGATGATGCGGTGGTAGCGCAGCTTGTCGGGATTGAAGGCGTGGGTGCCGTCCCGGCCGATCCCGGTGCCGAGCGCGGTGATCAGCGTGCCGATCTCCTGGCTCGACAGCATCTTGTCGAGCCGCGCCCGCTCGACGTTGAGGATCTTTCCGCGCAAGGGAAGCACCGCCTGGAAGGTGCGGTCGCGGCCCTGCTTGGCCGAGCCGCCGGCCGAGTCGCCCTCGACCAGCAGGATCTCGCACTTCGACGGGTCGCGCTCCTGGCAATCGGCGAGCTTGCCGGGGAGCGAGGCGATGTCGAGGGCCCCTTTGCGGGTGGTGAGGTCGCGCGCCTTGCGCGCCGCCTCGCGGGCGGCGGCGGCGAGCGCCACCTTCGCGGCGATGACGCGGGCCTCGTTCGGATGCTCCTCGAGCCAGGTGCCCAGCGTCGCGTTCATCACGCCCTCGACCGCCGGGCGGACCTCGGAGGAGACGAGCTTGTCCTTGGTCTGCGAGGAGAATTTCGGGTCCGGCACCTTGACCGAGACCACCGCGGTCAGCCCCTCGCGGCAATCCTCGCCGGTGAGCGCGACCTTCTCCTTCTTGGTCACCCCGCTCGCCTCGGCGTAGCCGGTGATCTGGCGAGTGAGCGCGGCGCGGAACCCGGCGAGGTGGGTGCCGCCGTCGCGCTGCGGGATGTTGTTGGTGAAGCACAGCACGTTCTCGTGGAACGTGTCGTTCCACCACAACGCGACCTCGACGCCGATGCCGTCGCGCTCCTGGCGGAGCACGATCGGCGCCTCGATCTGCGCCTCCTTGGCCCGGTCGAGGTAGCGCACGAAGGCCTCGACGCCGCCTTCGTAGACGAGTTCGTCGCGCTTGTGCTCGGCGTGGCGGGCATCGGTCAGGACGATGCGCACGCCGGAATTGAGGAAGGCGAGTTCGCGCAGGCGCTTCTCCAGCGTCGCATAGTCGAACTCGATCATCGTAAAGGTGTCGGGCGAGGGCAGGAACGTCACCTCGGTGCCGCGCCGGTCGCCGGCCGGGCCGACGATGGCGAGCGGCGCCACGGCGTCGCCGTGGCGGAACTCCATCGCGTGCTCTTTCCCGGCGCGCCAGATGCGCAGGCGCAGCCAGGTCGAGAGGGCGTTCACCACCGAGACGCCGACGCCGTGCAGGCCGCCCGAGACCTTGTAGGAGTTCTGGTCGAACTTACCGCCGGCATGCAGCTGGGTCATGATGACCTCGGCCGCCGAGACGCCCTCCTCCTGGTGGATGTCGGTCGGGATGCCGCGGCCGTTGTCGGAGACCGTGCACGAGCCGTCGGCGTTGAGGGTGACGGTGACGAGGGTCGCGTGGCCGGCCAGCGCCTCGTCGATGGCGTTGTCGACGACCTCGTACACCATGTGGTGCAGGCCCGAGCCGTCGTCGGTGTCGCCGATATACATGCCCGGCCGCTTGCGCACCGCGTCGAGGCCCTTGAGGACCTTGATCGAGTCGGCGCCGTAGGTGTCGGGGTTCAGATCGCGGGCGGGTTCGGCCATGTCGGTTCCTGGTGCGGGCGGGCGCGCGTCGCGGGGTGGCGCGGCCGGCGCCGGCGCCGGTCTCGCGATCCGGCGCCGTCTTCTGTCTCGTCGTGTCTCAAGGGGTCCGGGCCGTGGCGGCCGCGATCCAGTCTATGCCTGATGTAAGCATTCCGCCTTGAAATTGCATCGGTTTTCGGCGCCGCAAGCAGCACTTTTCGGGGTCCGCCGGGGGTGGGCCGGGAGCCCTGTCCACCCGTGGCGGAGGATAGAAGAGGTTACGTTTCGCCGCACCCCGTTAAGGATCCGCCAACGACCATCGTCAGCCCTTGCATCGGTCCTCGCGTCAGCCTTTGAGCGAGCCCCGGCTCGCTTCCTCGAGCCGGGCCGAGGCCGCCGGGTCGAGGGCGAGGCGCACGCCGCTTAAGACCTCGTCGAGCTGCGCCACCGAGGTGGCGCTGGCGATCGGCGCGGTCAGGCCCGGCCGGGCCACGAGCCAGGCGATGGCGACCTGGGCCGGGGTGGCGCCGTGCTCGCGCGCGACGTCGTCGAGGAGGTCGAGGAAGGCGAAGCCCCGCGGGTTGAGGTAGGCCGAGACCCGGGCCTCCCGGGCGCGGCCCGCGGCGGCCCCGGCCTGGCGGTACTTGCCGGTCAGGAACCCCGCCGCGAGGGAGAAGTAGGAGATCACCCCGATCCCCCCCTCCCGGCACAGGGGCTCCAGCTCGGCCTCGTAATCCTCGCGGTCGGCCAGGCTGTAGCCGGGCTGCAGGCACTCGTAGCGGGGAAGGTTCTCGCGCTCGGCGACGGCCAGCGCCTCGCGCAGGCGGGCGGCGGAATAGTTCGAGGCGCCGATCGCCCGCACCTTGCCGGCACGGATCAGCCGGTCGTAGGCCGAAAGCGTTTCGGCGAGCGGCGTCTCGGCGTCGTCGGTGTGGGACTGGTAGAGGTCGATCCGGTCGGTCTGGAGACGGCGCAGCGAATCCTCCACCGCCCGCTCGATATACGAGGCCTTCAGCCCTTTCCGGCCGTCACCCGAGGAATCCTGGCCCATGTCCATGCCGACCTTGGTGGCGATGGTCATCCGGTCGCGGGCGCCGCGATCCTTGAGCCAGCGCCCGATCACGGCCTCCGATTCGCCGCCCTGGTGGCCCGGCGCCCAGCGCGAATAGACGTCGGCGGTGTCGATGAAGGTGAAGCCGGTCTCGAGCAGCCGGTCGAGCAGCGCGAAGGAGGTCGCCTCGTCGGCGGTCCAGCCGAAGACGTTGCCGCCGAAGCAGAAGGGCGGGACCGAGAGGCCGGAACGGCCGAGTGGACGCAGATCCATGGGAGGAAGCTCCTACTGAAGGAACGGGTTCGACAGCCGCTCCTGGCCGATCGTGCCCGTCGGGCCGTGGCCGGGGATGAAGGCGACGTCGTCGCCGAGCGGCAGGAGCTTCGTCTTGATCGAGGCGATCAGCGCTTCATGGTTGCCCCCCGGCAGGTCGGTGCGGCCGACCGAGCCGCGAAACAGCACGTCGCCGACCTGCGCGTAGCGCGCGTCGCGGCTCACCAGCACGACGCTGCCCGGGGAATGGCCGGGGCAGTGCAGCACGTCGAAGGTCAATTCGCCCACCGTGACGGTGTCGCCCTCGGTCAGCCAGCGGTCGGGGGTGACGACCTTGGCGCCGTCGATGCCGTAGGCCGCCCCGGTCCCGGGCAGGCTGTCGAGGAGCGGCTTGTCGGCGATGTGCGGTCCCTCGACCGGCACCTTCAGCGCGTCGCGCAGGTCCGCCGCGCCGCCGGCGTGATCGATGTGGCCGTGGGTGAGCAGGATCTTCTCGACCGTGACCCCCGCCTTGGCGATCGCCGCCTGGATCCGGTCGAGGTCGCCGCCCGGATCGATCACGGCGGCCCGCTTCGTCGCCTCGCACCACAGCAGGGTGCAGTTCTGCTGGAACGGCGTGACCGGGATGATCGCGGCGCGGGGCGTGCTCGGCATAGTGGGCCTTGAGGTGGAATAAGGTGGCCCCTTGTAGCGTGGAAGCGGGCGGTGCGGCACCCCGGGGGATCGCGCCGGGGCGGCAATGCGCCTCGCGGCTCCTTGCGGATGCTCGAGCCTTCGCGTCCGACCGCCCGCCCGGGGTGAAAGCGGCGATTGTCCCGCTCGTTGACAGCCGTCATCCCGCCCTGTGTCCATGGTGGGTCGCAGGGCTCTCTCCCGGAGCCCTCGGCGAACCCGGCTGACGAACCTCGGAGAGGACGATGGACCTGCGCCTGACCGACAAGACCTGCCTCGTCACCGGCGCCAGCACCGGCATCGGCCGGGCCACCGCGATGGCGCTCGCAGCGGAAGGGGCGCGGATCGTCGTCTCGGCCCGCTCGCGACCGCCGCTCGAGGAGCTGGCCGCCGCCATCGTCGCCGCGGGCGGGCCACCGCCCACGATCCTCACGGCCGACCTCGCCGAGCCGGACGGTCCGCCGCGGCTGGCCGAGGCCCTGCGCGGGGCTGCACGGTCCGTCGACGTTCTCGTCAACAACGCCGGCGGCTCGCGCCCCCTCGACGTCTGGAACGACGAGGCCGCCTGGGACGAGGGCTTCCGCCTGAACTTCCTCGCCGCCCGGCGGCTGACGGAAGCGCTGGTGCCGGCCATGCTTGAGCGGGGCTTCGGGCGGATCGTCAACGTCTCGGGCGCCGTCGTCGCCAAGAGCTTCAATGCCGCGACCCCGGCCAAGGCCGCGCTGGAGAGCTGGTCGAAGGCCGCGGCCGCCGCCTTCGCCGGCCGCGGCGTGACCGTGAACTGCGTCGCCCCGGGCCGGATCAACTCGCCTCAGATCCTCGATCGCCTGCATCCGACGGAGGAGGCGCGCCGCGCCTACATCGCGCAGAACATTCCCGCCGGGCGCTTCGGCGAGCCCGGCGAGGCGGCCGCCCTGATCGCGTTCCTCGCCTCGGAGGCGGCGGGCTACATCACCGGCACGACGATCCCGGTCGACGGCGGCGCGCTGCGCCTCGCCTTCTGACCGGATCCGCCGAGGGGCCGTCCAGCCGCAATGCGATTCCCGTCGCGCGATCGTGCGCATCACCCCCTTGGCGGGCGGGCCGGGCCGGCGCTACCCTCGCGGCGTGCGGCGGGATTTTCTCCCGCCGGAATGCCAGGAGACTGGCGAGTCGACCCAAGGTTTCGATGCGACCGATCTGTCCGGTGCCCGTGCGGGCCGGACCGGGCGCCTGAGGACCGCCGACACGACGGCCCGACACAGCGGCCCGGCCTTCCCCGTCGCGGGCGCCTCCCCCCGGAGGACACGCGATGACGAGCTCGTTCCCCCTTTCCCACGGCTTTTCCGCCGCCCGCCCCGCCGTGCGGCGGATCGGGATCCCGGACCTCAAGGCCGCCCTGTCGCGGGGCGTCGACGACTTCCTGGCGATGCCCACCCACGTGCTGTTCGTGGTGCTGATCTACCCCATCGCCGGCGTGCTGATTGCGGCGGCGATCTTCGAGCAGGACCTGATCCCGATCCTGTTTCCGCTGGCCGCCGGCTTCGCGCTGATCGGGCCGTTCGCGGCGCTCGGACTCTACGAGCTGAGCCGGCGGCGGGAATGGGGCCTGCCCGCCGCCTGGACCGACGCCTTCGCGCCCTTGCGCGGCCGCTCGGCCAGGGCGGTGATGGCGGTCGGCGTGGTGCTGGCGCTGATCTTCCTCGCCTGGATCTGCGCCGCCATGGGCCTGTACTGGTCGCTCTACGGCAGTGTCTCCGAGCCCTCGCTGCTCGCCTTCCTCGACGACGTGCTGACCACGCCGCGGGGCTGGGGCCTGATCCTCGCCGGCAACCTCGTCGGCGCGGCCTTCTCGCTCCTGGCGCTGGCGGTCAGCGCGGTCTCGATCCCGCTCATCATCGACAAGGACGTGGATGCCGGCACGGCGATCGAGACCTCGCTCGCGCTGATGCGCGAGAACCCCGGCACGATGCTCGCCTGGGGCGCCATCGTGGCCGGGATGCTCGTCATCGGCATGCTGTCGCTGTTCGTCGGCCTCGCGGTGGTGCTGCCGGTCCTCGGCCACGCCACCTGGCATCTCTACCGCCGGGCGGTGGGGTGAACGATCACGCGGTGATCGCCGCGTAGGTGAGCACCCGCAGCTCGCGCCGGATCGGCCAGGTCGAGGACGGCATGAGCTGCGTCAGCATGATCACGAACAGGTCCTCGGCGGGGTCGATCCAGAACGCCGTCGAGGCCGCCCCGCCCCAGGCGACCTCGCCCGGGGTGCCGAGGATCTGGGCCTTGGCCGGATCGAGCATCACCGAGAAGCCGAGGCCGAAGCCGATGCCGCTGTAGCTCGATTCCGAGAAGCGCGGCTGGCCCATATCGGCGAGGTCGCCGCGCAGGTGGTTGGCGGTCATCAGGTCCACGGTCTTGCGGCCGAGGAGCCGCACCCCGTCGAGCGCCCCGCCGCCCAGGATGAAGCGGCAGAACCGGGCGTAGTCGGCCGCCGTCGAGACGAGGCCGCCGCCGCCCGACGGCGCGGTGCGGGGGCGCGCGTAGCGGCCGTCGCGGGCATCGTCGATCAGGGTCAGCCGGCCGCCCTCGCCCAGCGCGTAGTTCGAGGCGAAGCGAGACAGCTTCTCGGCCGGGACGTGGAAGTCGGTATCGACCATGCCGAGCGGCCGGATGATCCGCTCGCGCAGGAACGCGTCGAAGGTCTGGCCGGAGATCACCGCCACGAGGTGGCCGAGCACGTCGGTGGCGATGCTGTAGTTCCACTCCGCCCCCGGCTGGGCGAGCAGCGGCAGGCTGGCGGCCTTGGCGACCACCTCGGCGAGGGAGGTCTCGGCGGTCTGGAAGTCGACGCCCTCCTCCCGGTACATCCGGTCGACCAGCGTCGCGTCCATGAAGCCGTAGGTGAGGCCCGACGTGTGGGTGAGGAGATCGCGAAAGGTGATGTCGCGCTCCGCCGGCACGGTCTCGGGCTTGGCACGGCTGCCGCCGGCGAGCACCCGCATGTCGCGGAACTCCGGCAGGAAGCGGGTGATGGGGTCGTCGAGCTGGAACCGGCCCTCCTCGTACAGCATCAGGATCGCCGTCGAGGTCAGCGGCTTCGTCATCGAGTAGATGCGCACGATGGTGTCGGGCTCCATCGGCAGGCCGCGCGCGAGGTCGCACAGGCCCTCCTGGTGGGAGAACACCACCTGGCCGCGCCGGGCCACGGTCACCGACAGGCCCGGCAGCTTGCCGGCCGCGACGTAACCCCGCATCCACGGGACGATTCGGCCCAGCCGCTCCGACGAGAGGCCGACCGCCTCCGGGGTTCCGATCTCAACCTGCACGCGGCGACTCCTGATGGTGAGGGGAGAGGCGCGAACAGGAATGCCGGCGCCGGCCGCCGTCAAGCCGCCCGTTGACCGCACACAGGCCCCGGTGCGATGCGGGAGCGATAACGATCCGTCTCGAACGAGATCCCGGGAGCCACGCCGCCGATGTCCCTGCCCGACAGCCTCCGCCACGCCCTCGCCCTGCCGGTGATCGCCTCGCCGATGTTCATCGTCTCCGGGCCGGAACTCGTCATCGCGCAATGCGTCAACGGCATCGTCGGCTCGTTCCCGGCTCTCAACGCCCGGCCGAAGGAAGCGCTCGACGAGTGGCTGACCCGGATCGACGCGGCGCTCGACGAGGCCCGGGCGGCGGATCCCGGGCGCATCGTCGCTCCTTACGCCGTCAACCAGATCGTCCACGCCTCGAACGACCGGCTCGAGCACGACCTGACGGTCTGCGGGAAGCACAAGGTGCCGATCATCATCACCTCGCTGCGCGCACCCGACGCGGTGGTCTCGGCGGTGCACGGCTGGGGCGGGCTCGTCTTCCACGACGTCACGACGGTGCGCCACGCCGAGAAGGCGCTGGAGGCCGGGGTCGACGGCCTGATCCTGGTCTGCGCCGGGGCCGGGGGGCATGCCGGCACGCTCTCGCCCTTCGCCCTCGTCGGCGAGGTGCGGCGCTTCTACGACGGCCCGCTGATCCTGTCGGGCGCGATCACCACCGGCGACGCGATCCTCGCCGCCCAGGCGATGGGCGCGGACCTCGCCTATATGGGCACCCGCTTCATCGCCACGCAGGAGGCGAACGCCGCGCCGGCCTACAAGGAGATGATCGTCGGCACGAGTGCCGCCGACGTCCTCTACACCCCCTACTTCACCGGGGTGCCGGGCAACTACCTCAAGCCGAGCGTGACCGCCGCCGGCCTCGACCCCAACGCGCTGCCGGAGGTCGACAAGACCAAGATGAATTTCGGCTCGGGCACCACCAAGGCCTGGCGCGACATCTGGGGCGCCGGCCAGGGCGTCGGCACCATCGACGACGCGCCGGCGACCGCCGTGGTGATCGACCGGCTGAAGGCGGAATACGCGGCGGCGCGGGCGCGGCTGGGGTAAGCGCGCACCCTCTCCTCTTTCCTGCCACCCCCGCACCCGGCGCTTGTCCGCCGGGCACGGTCCTCGCATCCTGGCGCCCGCACATCCCCCGACGTGGTGCGTGAGGACCCGCGATGACCACCAACCTCTCCGTGAACGGCAACCGGCTCTGGGACACCCTGATGGTGTCGGCGGGCATCGGCACCGGGCCCCGGGGGGGCCTGCGGCGCCTGACCCTGACCGAGCCCGACCGGGTGGTGCGCGACCAGCTCAAAAGCTGGGCTGAGGAGGGCGGCTATCCCCTCACCGTCGACGGCCTCGGCAACATGGTGCTGCGGCGCGAGGGCACCGAGCCCGGCCTGCCGCCGGTGGTGATCGGCAGCCACCTCGACACGCAATGGGCCGGCGGTCGCTTCGACGGCATCCTCGGCGTGCTCGCCGGGCTGGAGGTCCTGCGCACCCTCGACGACCTCGGCATCGCGACGCGCCGCGCCATCGAGGTGGTGAACTGGACCAACGAGGAGGGCGCGCGGTTCTCGCCGCCGATGCTGTGTTCCCTCGCCTGGTCCGGCCAGGCGACGCCGGACTGGGTCGAGAACCGCCGCGACCGCGACGGGATCCGCTTCGGCGACGCCCTCGACGGCATCGGCTATCGCGGCTCGGCGCCCGTCGGCGGGCGCACCATCGACGCGTATTTCGAATTGCACATCGAGCAGGGCCCGGCCCTCGACCGGGCTGGCGTGCCGGTCGGCATCGTGACGGGCGGCTATCCGAGCTGCGGCATGCGCATCGCCGTCGAGGGCGCCACCGCCCATACCGGCCCGACCCCGATGAGCGAGCGCCACAACGCGCTGGTGGGCGCCGCCATGGTGGCGGTGGCGGTCAACGACATCGGCTGGGCCCATGCTGAGACCGACGCCAAGGCCACCGCCGCCCGCCTCGACCTGGTGCCGAACCTCCCCGGCACCCTGTCGGAATACGCCGAGCTGTTCATCGACATGCGGGCGCCGAAGCTCGAGACCCTCGAGACCATGAAGGCGTCCTTGCGCGCCGCCTTGCCCGACTGCGCCGCCCGCTCGCTCACCCAGATCTCGGTCGCCGAGGAATGGGGTTTTGGGGTCTTCTCCTTCGATGACGGGCTGATCGGCACCTTGCGCGAGACCGCGGAGCGCCTCGGGATTCCGACCATGGACCTGCGCTCCCAGGCCGGCCACGACGCCTACCACGTCGCCCGGGTCGCTCCCGCCTGCATGATCTTCACGCCCTGCCGCGACGGCATCACCCACAACGAGGCCGAGGACATCGCCCTGGAGCCGACCCTGCCGGGCGTGAACCTCCTGCTCCACGCCGCCCTGGCGCGGGCGAACCGGTAAGCCCCCGTCCTACCCGGGCAGAACCACCATCACGTCCGGCTCGCGCCCGGTGGCGAGATGCCCCTGGACGCGCCGTCCCTCGAGATCGACGACCGCGATCCGGTCGTTCTCGAGGGCCGCGAAGGCGAGCGGGCTCGACGGGTGGCGGGCCAGCGCCACCGGCGCGGCGCCGAGCATCACCGTCGCCACCTCCTTGAGCGCGGGATCGAGGAGCGACAAGCTCTTCTCGGCGTAGTTCGCCAGGATTAGGTCGCCCTCCGGCCCGCAATCGACCCGCACCACGTCGCCCCGGGTCGGGAGCGTGCGCGTCACCGTCATCGCCTCGGTGGCGAGCGCGGTGAGCGTCGCGCTGCGGCGGTTGGCGACGTAGAGCGTGGCCTCGTCGGGGGAGAGCGCGTTGCCCTCCGGCCACAGGCCGGTCGCGACGAGGCGCGGCGCCTCCGCCGGCGCGAAGGGCCGGACCCGGCTCACGGTGTTCGACAGGATATTGGCGATGTAGGCCGTCTCGCCGTCCCGCGACAGCGAGAACAGATGGCCCTTGATGCCGCCGGTTCCCACCGCCCGGTCCGGCCGCTCGGCCCGGTCCGGCGCGTCGAAGCCCAGCAGCACGTCGCGATCCTCGCTCAGCACGAACAGCCGGTCCTTCGCGTCGAGGCGTAGGCCGTGCAGGCGCCGGAACGGCGCGCACGAGATGGTGCGGGCGAGGCTCCGGGCGGCGAGATCGACGATGTAGACCGCATCGCCTCCCGGCCCCGGCGTGGTCGAGGACTTGGCGCCGTAGAGGCCGACATAGGCGCGGGCCCCGGCCCGGTCGACGGCGAATTCGTGCGGGTAATCCCCCGGCAGCTCGACCCGGCCGGTGCGCCGGCCGCTGGCGAGTTCGTAGAAGCTCAAGGCGTGGTCGCCCTTCTCCATCACCAGGAGGGTGTCGGAGCGGCCGGACTGCCCGCTCTGAGCTCGGGCAGCGCCCGTCGTCAGCGCGAAGGCGGCGAGGCCGGACAGGCAGGTGCGGCGGTCGATGGCGGGGGGCATGCAAGGTCCTCGGTCGTCCCCGACACAACCCGGAGGCGACGCGGCGGTTCGCTCCTCGCGCCAGGCGTGGCTGCCGCGCCACACCGGCCGGTGAACGTGGCCGGACCTGTCGAAGGTCGCAGCGTCGTCATGGAATAACGGGCAGCGTCCCGCGTCACTGCCGCCAGGATCCGGACATGTCGCACCGCACCTGCACGCCCTCGCGCTCGTCCTGGCCGCTCGCCGCCCTCCTGCTCGCCTCCGCGACCCTGCCCGCTGCCGCCGTCGAGGGGCCGCCGGGCCCGTTCGGCGAGCGCCTGACCATCGACGAGAAGGGCATCACGCTCGCATTCCCCGACGACGCCGCGACCCTGCGGATCGGCGGGCGCCTGCAGCTCGATTTCGGCACCGGGCGGGTGCAGCAGCGCGGCTTCGGCACGGTGTTCGACACGCCGATCGCCGTGCGCCGCTCGTGGATCGAGAGCTACCTGACCCTCGGCAAGGTGCTGGAACTCGCCTTCCAGTACGATTTCGCCGAGCCGAACCGGCCGATCAACGACGCGGTCGTCGCCTACAAGGGCTTCAAGGACGTCATCGTGGCGATCGGCAACATGAAGGAGCCGTTCAGCCTCAATCAGCTGATCTCCGACAACAACACCCTGTTCACCGAGCGCTCGCTCGCCGACGCCTTCGCGCCGGCCCGCAATGTCGGCCTCGCCATCGGCACCCACGGCGACCGATGGACCGCGGTGACGAGCGTGTTCGGCGGCAACATCAACAACGCCGCGATCGGCGACCAGGGCATCGCCTCGACCACCCGGGTCACCTACGCGCCCTGGCTCAGCAAGGACGGGTACGAAGTGTTGCATGTCGGGCTCGCCGGCAGCTACCGCTCGCTGCCGAACGACGGTAGCCCGCTCACCTTGTCGAGCCGCTCCGAGGCGTTCCTGTTCGCGCGGCAATTCGTGAATACCGGCAGCATCCGCGATGCAGCGAGCATCGGCCGCGTCGGGCTCGAGGCCGCCTGGCAGACCGGGCCGTTCCGGCTCCAGGCCGAGTACATCCTGACCGAGATCGGCCGCTCTAGCGGCGCGCCGTCCTTCAGCTTCCAGGGCGGCTACATCCAGGCCGGCCTGCTCCTCAACAGCAAGGGCCGGCGCTACACGATCGCGCCGCGCTACGCCACCGAATACGCGGTGTTCGGGGGCGTGGAGGTCGCGGAGGCCCAGCGCGTCAGCCGCGGCGGCACCGGCGTGTTCGAGCTCGGCCTGCGCTACAGCGCCATCGATCTCGATGACCGCACCATCCGCGGCGGCATCGAGCAGGATTTCACCGCCGGCATCAACTGGTACCCGGACCGCAACATCCGCTTCGTGTTCGACTACGTCCGCTCCCACACCTCGCCCTCGCCGGCGAGCCTGAACTTCAACCGCCGGACGGTCGATGCGGACGTGTTCATCGGTCGGGCGCAGCTGTACTGGTGAAACGTCGAATCATGTCCGATCGCCTCACCGGTCGCTGGGCAGGCTCCATCCTACCTTCGACCTCATCCCGAGGTGCGACCGCCGAGGCTCCCGGCCGGTCGCACCTTGTCATGGCGATCACGTGTAGACGAGATCCATTCCGAGGAGGAATGCCCTGCCCCGGACGGCCCCCCGGTCGGGGATCAGGCCGCCCGCATCGGCCGCTTCGGCGGCTCGAACACCGTGGCGTAGTGGGTGTGGCACCAGCGCTTGCCGGTGAGCACCCGGCAGCCGCAGACGCGCTTCGACTCGATCGCGGTGCCGTCGCCGTCGGACCAGAGCGGGAAGGTGCAGTCGAGCAGGCCCGCCTTGAGGAACAGCACGCCATCGCCGCCATCGGCCGCGACCGCCGGCACCCGGCGGGACATCGGCAGGGCGACGATGCTGCCGCCCTCGGCCGGCTCGGCCAGAACGGGGGCGGACATCGCGGGCGCCGGAGCGAATTCGGGAGCCGCCTCACGAACCGCCTGGACGTTCGGCGCGACCGGACGGGCTGGCGTCTCGACGGCGCGCGGCTGCGGGGCCGGAGCCCGCGGTGCCGCGGGCTGAGCCGCCGCCGCAGGCCGGGCCGCCGGGGCCGCCTTCGCGGCGGGCGCCGCCTTGCGGGACGGCGCCATGTTGGCGGCGAGGAATGCCCGGGTGGCCTCCTCGAGGGCGCGCGCGCTCATCACCGGCGCCTCGACGCGGGGCGCCGGCGGCGCGACCACGGGCTTGGGAGCCGGCTTCTCGGGAGCCGGCTTCTCGGCGACCCTCACGACCGGCTTGGGCGTCGGCGCAGCCTCGGGCTTGCCGGGGGCGGGCTTCGCCGGGGCCGCCGCCTTGACCGGAGCGGGCCTGGCAGCGACCGGGGCGGCGTCCGCGGTCAGGATCCGGGAAGGCAGGATCCTAGGGGCCGGCTTGGCAGCCTCGACCTTGGCCGTCTCGGTTTTGGCGGGCTCGGCCTTGGCGGCGGCCTGCGCCGGCTCGGCCTTCACGGGTTCGGTCCGGGCGACCGGCTCGACCCTGGCGGGGGCGGCCGGGGCTGGCGGCTTCGCGGCCGCTGCCTTGGCCGCCGCGGCCTTCTCCTGCTGCCGCGCCAGGGCGGCCTGCGCCACGCGGCCGATCACATCGGCGACCGTCGTTCCGATCACGCCGGCGATCTCCGCCGGGTCACGTCCATCGATCCACAGCGCGACCGCCTTCTCGGTCGCCTCAGCCGTCCACACCGCGTCGTTCATTTCCAAGGGGGCTCTGTTCCAGTTCGATTCGGAAAGGCGGGATATACGGTGAGTCTGGTCACCAAGTCCCTTCTCTTGACGCAAGGGTGGGCTGCGACCGATCGCCTGCCCGCGCCCTTCCAGGCCACGCTCCCGCCTCAAACCGGCGCGCGGGCCGATTCGGTGCCTGGATTCGCGCCGGTCGCCCGGCGTGCCTCATCATTGGTCCTCATGTCCTTGGCCTTCAGCGCCTGCGCGGCGCGGGCATAGCCGCCATCCTCGCCGTCGACGAAGTGGACGTGGTCGCGCAACGCCGCGACCGGGGTGATGCAGGTGGTGAGCGCCGCGGCCTGGCGGTGCAGGCCGAACCGCACCAGCCCCGCGCCTTCCGCCGCCTCCAGCCGCGCCTCGATCCGCGCCGCGAGCGCGGGGTCGCAATCGACGGTCATGCGCAGGCCGTCGTCGTATTTCCGGAAATCGGCGTTCGCCACCAGCTCGTCGAGGTAGCGCGGGGCCGAGAACCCGCCGAAGCTCAAGCCCAGACGGAAGATCAGGTGCGCGACGAGCGTCGCCCCGAGGACGTGGAGGCGGCGCAGAGCGAAGGAGCCCCACAGGGGGCCCCGCGCCCGCACCTCGTGGGCGAAGCCGGCCGGTGGCCAGTGCAAGGCGGGCGCGCCGGGCGGCAGGGGATGGCCGCGGGCCGGCGCCTCGGCGGCCAGCCGCACCACGTCGGCGATCGCCGCCCGCGCGGTGGCCCGGTCCGCGCCCTCGGCGGCGACCACCAGGATCGACAGGATCAGGCCGTGGCGGGCCTTCGCCGGCTCGAACCGGCAGGTCAGCCCGGTAAGGTCCGGCTGCGTGCCCGCGGGCGCCGCCGCGACGGCATGGAGCCCCTGCTTGAGCGCGCGCTCGGCGAAGGCGAGGCCGCCGCCCATGAACATCGCGTAGGCGACGTCCGGCGAGGGCGCGTAGCGCGCCACCTCGACGGAATGGCCGGCCGCGCGGATCGCCGTCACCGGCACCAAGGCGGCGCGCAGGGACAAACCCATGGCGTCCCGCGACCACGCCGCCGTGGCGGCCAGCGCGGCGCGTGCCGCCTCTTCCTCGTCGGGCGCGACCAGCACGCTCGCCCCGTCGCCCCCGAACACGAAGGGCACTTCGCGCCGCCCGAGCGCGTTGCGCAGGGCCGCGATCACCGCCGCGCCGACGAAGTTCACCGCCCGGTAGCGCCCCGCCGCGATGGCGCCGGTCGAATCGACCACGTCGGTGACCGCCACCCACCAGTCTTCCGGGACGGGGCGATAGGACGCGTCGTCGAGGATGCTGAGGAAGTCGGTCGCCGGGGTGAGGTCGGCGTAGCGGAAGCCTTCGGGCTCCGAGGGGGTGATCGTCTCCATCCGTCCCAAACGTCCGGCGATGCGGCGCCGGTTCCTCGGAGGGCGAGTGTGGCTTAGGTTAGGCGTGCGGGGGATGCGCGAATTTCCGCCCCCCTGCCGCGTAGGGTAATGCGGATAAAGAATAGAGCGCGCTCCCCTCTCCCGTGTGGGAGAGGGGTTAGGGGTGAAGGTGGCTCGGGTTCAGAATGAAGCTACAACCGTAGAGCTGCGCAGCTCTACGGTTCAGGATCATTGCGGAAGCCGGGCCACCCTCGCGCGATCTTCGATCACCCCGACCCCTCTCCCGAACGGGAGAGGGGATCCCGCGTTTTATCTTGCTCGGTCAGATGAAACGGAGTGGCCCTACGCCATCCCCAGCGCCTGCATGTACAGCTCCAGGATCGCCTCTTCCTCCTGGCGCTCCGAATGGTCCTTCTTGCGCAGGCGCAGGATGGTGCGCACCGCCTTGACGTCGAAGCCGCGGCCCTTGAGCTCCAGCATCACGTCCTTGATGTCGCCCTGGAGGCCGGCCTTCTCTTCCTCCAGGCGCTCGATGCGCTCGATGAACTGCTTGAGCTCCTCGGCGGCGACGCCCGACGAGGCGACGTCGGTGTCCGGCATGCTGTGCGCGTTCATTCACGGTCTCCTGTCCGGTGGGTTGTCGTACCGCCGCGGGCGGACGCGGCCATCAGGCACCCCAACCCACTGACGGATGGCGGCCTTCGCGGCCCGCCCTCCCGGATCTTGATAGATGCGCAACCTTACCGAGTTCTTGCGCGTCCGGATTCGGCGCGCCGATCTCGTCGGCGTGGCTCCGCACTCAGTGCTTCTCCGCCCGCGCCGCGAAGGCCGCGGCCTGCTCCGGGCTCGCCTCGTTCTGGTGGCGCGCCTTCCACTCATCGTAGGGCATGCCGTAGACGTGCTCGCGGCTCTGGTCCTTGGTGAGGGCCAGGCCGCGCGCGTCGGCCGCGTCCTTGAGCCAGTTCGACAGGCAGTTGCGGCAGAACCCCGCCAGATTCATCAAGTCGATGTTCTGCACGTCGGTGCGCCCCTGGAGGTGCGACACCAGGCGGCGGAAGACCGCGGCCTCGAGCTCGGTGCGGGTAGTCTCGTCGATGCCGTCCATCGGATCGTCCTTCGGTCAAATCGCACCACAGAGGTGGGGAGCGGGCGACCGCCCGGTCAAGCGCGGGCGACCAACGGCCCCAGCAGGGCGGAAAAGCGCGCGGCCCAGTCCTCCGCCCCGGCCTCGTCGCCGATCAGGTCCTGGCGGATCTCGATCAGGGCGTTGGGCAGCCCCCGCGCCAGGGCGTGGCGGTCGATCGTGTCGCCCGGCAGGCCGCCGCCATAAGGCTGGTTGTCGCCGACGGTGAACCCGGCCGGATCCGCCCGTAACCCCGCGATCAGCGGGCCGGCGAGACGATCGTCCCGGTCCCACAGGATGCCGACGTGCCAGGGCCGCGCCACCCCGCGCCAGGCCGGGGTGAAGCTGTGCACGGTGACGATGGCGGGCGGCGCGCCCGCGGCAAGAGCGGCGTCCACCGCCGCGTCGATCGCCCGGTCGTAGGGGTCGTAGAAGCGCGCCAGCCGCTCGGCGACGCCCGCCGGCCCGATCCGCGCGTTGCCCGGCACGATCGCCCCGTCGGAGAGGCGCATCACCAGGGTCGGGTCGGTGCGGCCGCGATTGGGATCGATGATGAGCCGCGAGAAGGTGGTCAGCAAAGCCGGCGCCCCGAGGCGGCGGGCGAGCGCGCGCGTCACCGCCGCCGCCCCGATGTCGTAGGCGATGTGCCGCTCGAAATGCGGCCGCGCGACGCCGAGATCGGCGAGGTCCGGCGGCACCGCGTTCGAGGCGTGGTCGCACAGGAGGAGGAGGCCGCAGGCCGGATCGCCGGGAATCGTCTCGACGGGCTGGGGCGGTTGGGGCGTGGCAGGGGCTGTCATCGGGGATCGCGGTCGCGTCGGGTCCCTCCCCCATACCCAAATGGCGGGGCCGGCTCCATCCGCTCCGCACGGTGACGCCGGGCGCGACTTGCCATAGTGGGGGTTTTCGAGAACTCCCCCGCACCGGAAGCACGCCGCCCGAAAAGGCTCCCCTCGATGTCCCGCACCCCCAGGCCCGACCTCGCTGCCGGCCTCGCCGCCTCCGCCGGCCCCGCGGCCGATCTCGGCCCGGCGCTCGCCGCCCTCGTCGCCGGTGCGCTGGCGATGGGGCTGTCGCCGGTCCTGGTGCGGTTCGTCAGCCCCGAGGTCGGGCCCTTCGCCAGCGCGTTCTGGCGCGTCGCCCTGGCGCTGCCGGCGCTCTACGGCTGGATGCGGTGGGAGGAGGCGCGGGCGCCGCACCTGCGCCGCGCCCTCACGCCCTCGGTGCTGCTGGCCGGCCTCGTCTTCTCGGGCGACCTCCTGTTCTGGCACCTCGCCATCCTGGGCACCACGGTCGCCAACGCCACCTTCTTCGCCACCACCGCGCCGGTCTTCGTGGTGGTGTTCGCCTGGATCGGCCTGCGCCGCCGGCCGGCCGGGCGCACGCTCGTCGGCCTCCTCGTCTGCCTCCTCGGCGGCGCCAGCCTGGTCGGGCAGTCGGTCCAGGTCGATCCCGCCCGCCTCGCCGGCGACCGGGACGGGGTGATCACCGCGATCTTCTTCTCCCTCTACTTCCTCACCGTGGAGCGCGCCCGGGCCCGGGGCCTGGGCGCCGCCCGCGTCACCTTCGTCGCCTCCTGCATCACCGCCCTGGTGCTGCTCGGCGCGGTCGCGATGCTCGAGACCCGGCCGATGCTGCCGCACTCAGGCAGCGCCGCCCTCGGGCTCCTGGCGCTGGCCCTCGTCAGCCATGCCGGCGGCCAGGGCCTGCTCGCGGTGGCGCTCGGGCGCCTGCCGGCCGGCTTCTCCTCCCTGGTGATTTTCTTGGAGGCCGTGGCCGCCGCGATCCTGGCCTGGATCCTCCTCGGCGAGGCCCTCGGGCCCCTCCAGGTGCTCGGCGGCGGCCTGATCCTGGCCGGCATCGCAGTCGCGCGGCCCCGGCGTTCCTCCCGAACGGCCGAGCTCTGACAGTTGAGAACGAGGCCGGCACGAAGCCGGCCCGAACCGTGATCACAGCAAGACGCGAGGATCCGCCCCGTGACCGATGCCCCTTCCCCAGGTATCCCCTTCCAACGTATCTCCGCTTCGGAGACCCGCGCCCTGCTGCTGCGCCTGCTCGATGCGGGCGTGACGGCCGCCCATCCGCGCGGCTGCCTGGTGCCGCACCTGCCCCCGGTGCCGGCCGGGCGGCTGGTGATCCTCGGTGCCGGCAAGGCCGGAGCCAGCATGGCGGCGCTCGCCGAGCGGCATTACCGGTCGCAGGGGGTCGATCCGGCCCGCATCGCCGGGCTGGCGGTCGCCCGCCACGGCTACGGCGAGCCGGCCGGGGGAATCGAGGTGGTGGAGGCCGGCCACCCGGTGCCGGACGAAGCCGGTATCGCGGCGACGCAACGTGCCCTCGCCCTCGCCGCCTCCGCCGGCCCGGACGACCTCGTGCTGGTGCTCCTCTCCGGCGGCGGCTCGGCGAACTGGATCGCGCCGGCCGGCGCCCTGACGCTCTCCGAGAAGCAGGGCATCACCCGGGCGCTGCTGCGCTCCGGCGCGGCGATCGACGAGATCAACTGCGTGCGCAAGCACCTCTCGCGCATCAAGGGCGGGCGCCTCGCGCAGGCCGCCCGCAACGCCGGCCGGATCCTGACGCTCGCGATCTCCGACGTGCCGCGGGACGACCCGGCGGTGATCGCCTCCGGCCCGACGGTGCCGGACCCGACGACGCTCGCCGATGCAAGGGCGATCTGCGCCCGCCGCGGCATTCCGCTGCCGCCCGCCGCCGAGGCGCTGCTGAACGACCCCGCCAACGAGAGCCCGAAGCCCGGCGATCCCGCCTTCGCCCGCAGCGAGTTCCGCATCATCGCCCGCCCGGTCGACGCCCTGAACGCCGCGGCGGCGGCGGCGCAGGCCGCCGGCTACGAGCCGGTGCTGCTCGGCGCCGATCTCGAGGGCGAGGCCCGCGAGGTGGCAGCAGCGCAGGCGGGCCTTGCCCGCGAGATGGCCGCCGCCGGGCGGAAAGCCGCGCTGATCTCCGGCGGCGAGCTCACCGTGACCATCCGGGGCGAGGGCCAGGGCGGGCCGAACCAGGAATATGCGCTCGCGCTCGCGCTCGCCCTCGACGGCGCCCCCGGCATCTGCGCCCTTTCGGCCGATACCGACGGCACCGATGGCGGCCGCGGCGAGGCCACCGACCCCGCCGGGGCCCTGATCGACCCAACGACGCTCGCCCGTGCGGCGGCGGCGGGGCTCGACGCGCGGGCGAGCTTGGGAGAGAACGACTCGACTCCGTTCTTCGACCGGCTCGGCGACCTCGTCCGGCCCGGGCCCACCCGCACCAACGTCAATGACCTCCGCATCATCCTGGTTGGCTGACTTCCTCTCCCCCCGCCGCGCCGTTCTTCCCGCCCTGGCCCTCGCCCTCCTGGGCGCCGGGCCGGCGCGGGCGGACCTGCGGATGTGCAACATGACCGGCAGCCGCATCGGCATCGCCCTCGGCTACCGGGATTCCGGCGGCTGGGTGACGGAGGGCTGGTGGAACCTCTCGGCCAAGGGCTGCGAGACCCTGCTCAAGGGGGCGCTGGCCGCCCGCTACTACTACGTCTTCGCGGTCGATTACGACCGCGGCGGCGAGTGGAGCGGCCGCTCCCTGATGTGCACCCGCGACCGCGAGTTCACCATCCGGGGGGTCGAGGATTGCCTGGCGCGCGGCTACGACCGCAACGGCTTCTTCGAGGTCGATACGGGCGAGCAGAAGAGCTGGACGATCCAGCTGACGGATCCGGGGCGGGCGGGGCCGTAAGGCGGGGTGGAACGGTTGGCTTCGCGGCTGGCTGAGACGTCCTGGAACGGATGCGGAACGCCGGTGCGCTGTTTGACATCGTGAAATGCCAAGCGCATCAATCACTTCCAGAAGGAGTGTTCCCCGCAGGCGCGGGGATGAACCGGCCATGGCCGCCTGATGCCCACTCGCCTCATCGTGTTCCCCGCAGGCGCGGGGATGAACCGCGGGGTGCCGCATGACCTGGCTTCTCCTCCAGGTGTTCCCCGCAGGCGCGGGGATGAACCTGCGACTCTCGGGATCTGGGACCCCGGGCGGATGTGTTCCCCGCAGGCGCGGGGATGAACCGTCCGGCACGAACAACTGGGTGACCGGCCCACTGTGTTCCCCGCAGGCGCGGGGATGAACCGCCGAGGCCGCCGGGTTTCCGCTCTCGACGGTGGTGTTCCCCGCAGGCGCGGGGATGAACCGGCCGAGATGTCGGCCGCCATGGTCCGGGCCGCGTGTTCCCCGCAGGCGCGGGGATGAACCGGCCAACGAGGTCGCCACCGTCAAGGAGGCCTCGTGTTCCCCGCAGGCGCGGGGATGAACCGCCGCCGTTCTCGAGGGCCAGCGTCTCCTCGCCGTGTTCCCCGCAGGCGCGGGGATGAACCGCACGGCATCGCCGATCGGGACGGACTGCCCGGGTGTTCCCCGCAGGCGCGGGGATGAACCGGGTGGCGGCTGGCGCGGCGAGCGTGCCCGCTAGTGTTCCCCGCAGGCGCGGGGATGAACCGTTCTCGATCGGCGCAGCTGCGGCCGGGCTTCTGTGTTCCCCGCAGGCGCGGGGATGAACCGACCTGATGAACCCCTGGGCGTCGGTCGTGACAGTGTTCCCCGCAGGCGCGGGGATGAACCGTAGTTAGCATGCCCGTCTCACGAGACGGGCGTGTGTTCCCCGCAGGCGCGGGGATGAACCGCTGACGCTGAACCCGCGCGTCGTCGCCCAGATGTGTTCCCCGCAGGCGCGGGGATGAACCGAGCGCTTCCTGCGCCCAATTCATCGCGAACAGGTGTTCCCCGCAGGCGCGGGGATGAACCGAAGGTGCGCAACAGCGGCGAGCTCGTCAGCATGTGTTCCCCGCAGGCGCGGGGATGAACCGCCGGGCGGGGTCACATGGCTGGAGGATGGCACGTGTTCCCCGCAGGCGCGGGGATGAACCGACGACCTGCTGGGCGTCCGGCGTGTCCTGCGTGTGTTCCCCGCAGGCGCGGGGATGAACCTTCCCCGCAGGCGCGGGGATGAACCGACCGGGATGCTCGGTTCAATCGGCGTGGTGGCGTGTTCCCCGCAGGCGCGGGGATGAACCGGCGGGACAGCACGTTGCTAAAGGTCTGCGCCGGTGTTCCCCGCAGGCGCGGGGATGAACCGGCGGGACAGCACGTTGCTAAAGGTCTGCGCCGGTGTTCCCCGCAGGCGCGGGGATGAACCGGCGGAGCCGGCGCTTGGGCCGTTCAACAGCGCGTGTTCCCCGCAGGCGCGGGGATGAACCGCAGGCGCTCTCCGATGTCTCGGTCAACACCAAGTGTTCCCCGCAGGCGCGGGGATGAACCGCGCGCACTCGCCTACGGGAGGACCGGCGGGGAGTGTTCCCCGCAGGCGCGGGGATGAACCGATCCCCGAACGCTGGATTTTGTAAACGAATGCGTGTTCCCCGCAGGCGCGGGGATGAACCGGTGATGCAGTAGGGGCGCGTCCCCGACCCGTTGTGTTCCCCGCAGGCGCGGGGATGAACCGATTGCGGCGAGCGCCAGCACCAGCAGCGCGCCGTGTTCCCCGCAGGCGCGGGGATGAACCGCCCGACCACACCGTGTCGCCCTCGGGGAGCGCTCGGACTGCCGCCTCGAGGTTCTTGGCCTGCTGCGCGTTGCCCTGGAGAGAGGACGCGAACCCGGCGCCGCCATTTGCCTGCGTCAGCCGCCGCCTAAAAAAGTCCGGCAGACAAAACCATTTCGCCCAACAAGATCGTTGTTTTCTCCCGGGCCATGTGTCAGATCGCCCGCGATATCGTTGAGCTTGCGCCCTATAAACCCGTCCTGCCCGAGGAGGTCATTGCTTGGTCCTGGCCCTTCTGTGACATCCTTCCACGCATTGCTCACAAACTTGACTGCTGTGTTGTTATCGCCGAAGCAACCACTTCCTCCGATGCCATCGGTCATACACTTTTGCAGTTCATTCATTGTCAATTGAGTGCCGACACACCCCGCGAAAGCGTAAGGCTGTCCGCCTGTTGAAACTGCGCAACTCGCAAAAACTTGCTGCTCTGGCGTCAAATTACTCCCGACCGCGCAGACTCCCATCTGCATGTAGCTTCCCTTATTGTTAAGGACGCAGCCGGCTATCCGTTGCTGCTCAGGCGACAAATTGTTTCCAGCGGCACATAGCCCAGCCTTGGCATAATTATTGTAATTCACAGCCACACAATCGTAGACTCGTCGCTGTTCGGGGGTAAGCTGCCCAGAAAGGGCGCATGACCCCATGGCGGCGTAGTTCCCCTTGTTAGTGACAGCGCAATTGAAGATGCGCTCTTGTTCTTCTGAAAGAGATCCTTTGGCGACACATGATAGAAAAATGTCACCCCTACGATCTTCCGAATATTTATTGGCGCACGTTGCAACTTTGTAGGCATCGCCTCCAAGTCCATCCTTTGTGGCGCAAATAGCGAGACTATCTTTTGATTTGGTGTGATCAACGCAATCAAGAATGCGACGCTGCTTATCCGTAGCAACATTGCGCATCCAGCATTTTGCGAAAGCGTCAGTACCCTGCTGCATTGTATTCCGACAATTTAAAGCAGCTGTTGCAGGATCGCGCTGCGTCTCTGTAAGTGTAACGGTAAATTGATGATCTTCTCCTACCCACAGCTGTTTAAAATTATGACCTTCACAATTGTTTGACGAACTGTCCAAATAGAATGCCTTGCTAGTTGTGCAGAAATAGCCTGCGTCGCTGTCCCCTTGCCCGCCCCACGAAAGATTGCTTTCCATTGACTCGGCATAGTAGTAATACCGACGTTTTTGCAGTACGCCTAACAAGGTTGCGTCGCAGTTGCGCGGCTTGATCCGATACCATCCTTTTGAAACCCATGTGCCGTCTTGGTTCCAGCCGACGGCAACCGCGATTTCCTGCCCAGAATTATTGCAGAAGAATAGCCCAGCGCTTGCTTTTGTTGGCATACAGGCGGCGGCGAGCACGAACATCAAGGATGCGAAGAACTTAAACATTTCAGTTCTCCTTAGTTGAAGCGTTGATCGGAACAAGAGATATTGTAATCGACTTCGTCATATTTAGTTTGAGGCTAAAATGAAATAACTAGAATATGTTGACAAATAAAGACAATCCAGCGAATCATGCGGGGATATCGTTAAATTCTTCTCCGATCGAGGGTATCCGCCGATTTTCGCAGTCTTAATAGGTCGCTTGATCGCAGCTAAAAATATCATTTGCGCACGAATTCAAGACAGCTATGATTCTTACTTATATTAAACGGTTTGTGCAACAAGATCATTCGCATTTGATAATCTCAACATCGCCATCCCAGGCATCGGCGGGGTAATTGGCCAAGTTAAGCTTGTTGTACGCGATGATGGGCCCGCCGTGTTCCCCGCAGGCGCGGGGATGAACCGTCTTCACTTACTTCGACAACCCGTACACCAACGTGTTCCCCGCCCCCGCGGGGATAGACCTTGCCAGCCGCGCCGCGCCCCTGCTAAACGGTCGCCCTGAGAGATCGGTCTAACCAATTGATTTTATTGATGATGATGGCAGCCTGCCGAGGCGGCTGCCGGAGGCGCGAGGACAGGTGACAGCCCAGACCCCTTCCCCCGTCGCGCCTCCTCACGCCCCCCTGCGCGCCGCGCTCCGCCTCGGGCGCGGGCGGACCGTGGCGCGGGACTTTGCCCGCCTCACGCTCGAGTTCGGGGCGCAGGGCCTGCGCCTCGACGTGGCGGATCTCGGGCTCGGCGGGCGCTGGGTGAGCATCGCCTTCAAGGACGAGAATCACGGCGCCTTCAGCCGGGTCGAGCTGGCCGCGATCGTCGACGGGCCGGAGGGGCCGCAGGGCACCAGCCTGTCCGAACGCGCCTTCGGCCACGGGCGCTTCACCTGGCTCGGGCGGCTGCCCGCCGGCACCACGGCCCTGACGCTCACGCCGATGCTCGGCGAGGCGGGCCTGAACATCGCCGAGTTCACCGTCACGGTGCGGAGCCGCCTCGCCCTGGTCGGCCGGGCGGCCCTGCGCCGGCCTCTCCTCACCGGTGAGGCCCTGCTGTGGCGCGCGGTCGGCAAAAGGGTGCGCTCGCAGCACCGCCTCGCCCGCGCCCTCGTGCCGCCGGGGCTCACCGGCTACGATACCTGGGTCCGCCACTTCGACACGTTGAGCGAGGCCGACCGCGCCCGCATCGCCGCCGAGGTGGCGCAGTGGCGCGATCCCCCGCTGATCTCGGTGGTGATGCCGGTCTACGATCCGGGTGCGACGGTGCTGGAGGAGGCCCTGCGCTCGGTCCGCGCGCAGCTCTACCCGCACTGGGAACTCTGCATCGCCGACGACGCCTCGACCGATCCGGCGGTGCCGCGCCGGCTCGCCCGGGCCGCCGCCGAGGAGCCCCGCATCCGCGTCGTGCGCCGGCCCGAGAACGGCCACATCGCGGCCGCCACCAACACCGCGCTCGGCCTCGCGCGCGGGGCCTACATCGCCTTCATGGACCACGACGACGTCCTGCCGGCCCACGCCCTCTACGAGGTGGCCAAAGCCATCCGGCGCGAGCCGGACCTCGACCTGATCTACAGCGACGAGGACAAGATCGACGCCGACGGGCGGCGCTTCGAGCCGCATTTCAAGGGCGACTGGAACCCGGAACTCCTCTACGGCCAGAACTACCTCAACCACCTGACCGTGGTGCGCCGCAGCCTGGTCGAGGCGGTCGGGGGCCTGCGGACCGGCTTCGAGGGCAGCCAGGACCACGACCTGCTCCTGCGCCTGAGCGACCGGCTCGATCCCGCCCGCGTCCGCCACCTGCCGGTGATCCTCTACCACTGGCGCACCGCGATCGGCTCCGGCACCTTCTCGGACGCGTTCCTGGCGCGGGCCGAGGCGGCGCGCCTGCGGGCGCTCGAGGAGCTGGTGGCGCGGCGCGGCTGGCCGCACCGGGTCGAGCGCGGGCCGCTGGGCTTCAACCGGCTGGTGCGCGCCCTGCCTGATCCGGCGCCGCGCGTCTCGGTCGTCATCCCGACCAAGGACCGGGCCGAGCTCCTGCGCGTCGTCCTGGACGGGCTCCTCACCCGCACCGACTATCCCGCCATCGAGGTCGTGGTGGTCGACAACGGCAGCACCGAGCCGGCGGCCAAAGGCCTGCTCGCGGAGGCGGCCGCCGATCCGCGGGTGCGGGTGCTGTCGCGGCCGGGGCCCTTCAACTTCTCGGGGCTGTCGAACGACGGCGCGGCCGCGGCGAGCGGATCCCTGCTCCTGTTCCTCAACAACGACATCGAGGTGCGCGAACCGGGCTGGCTCGCCGAGATGGCCTCGATCGCGGTCGAGCCGGCGGTGGGGGCCGTCGGCGCCAAGCTGTCCTATCCGGACGGCACGCTCCAGCACGGCGGCGTGGTGCTCGGCGTGGGCGGCGTGGCCGGCCACAGCCATCCGGATATCGGGCCCGACGACCCGGGGTATTTCGGCCGCATGGTGATTGCGCAGGAGGTCTCGGCGGTGACCGGCGCCTGCCTGATGATCCGCCGCGAGGTGTTCGACGCGGTCGGCCGCTTCGATGCCGAGCGCCTGGCGGTGGCCTTCAACGACATCGACCTGTGCCTGCGGGTGCGCAAGGCCGGCTACAGCGTGATCTGGACGCCGCACGCCGCCCTGACCCACCACGAATCGAAGAGCCGCGGCAAGGAGGACACGCCGGAGAAGCGCGCCCGCTTCGAGGCCGAGGTCGCCACCATGACCGAGCGCTGGGGCCCGGAACTCCGCAACGACCCCTATTACAACCCAAACCTCGCCCGGGCGAAGGCGCTGTTCCGCCTTTGGTGACGGCGCGCCCGTTGCCCGTTTTGCACTGCAACGCTACAGCGATGCCCGCGGGCACGGGGCCGCGCCGCTGCCGGGAGGACGTGAGATGCGCGTTGCGATGGTGGGAGCGGGCTATGTCGGCCTGGTGTCCGGAGCGTGCTTCGCCGATTTCGGCCACGCCGTCGTGTGCGTCGACACCGCGCCCGAGAAGATCGCCGCCCTGAACGACGGCCGTATCCCGATCTACGAGCCCGGCCTCGACGCGCTGGTGGCCGAGAACGTGCGCCAGAGCCGCCTCTCCTTCACCACCGACCTTAGGCAGGCCGTCGCCGGCGCCGACGCCGTCTTCATCGCCGTCGGCACCCCGTCGCGCCGCGGCGACGGCTTCGCCGACCTCACTTACGTCTACCAGGCCGCCCGCGACATCGCCGGCGCCGTCACCGGGCCGACCGTCGTCGTCACCAAGTCCACCGTGCCGGTCGGCACCGGCGACGAGGTCGAGCGCATCGTCCGCGAGGCGAGGCCTGACATCGCCATCGCGGTCGCCTCCAACCCCGAATTCCTGCGCGAGGGCGCGGCGATCTCCGACTTCAAGCGTCCCGACCGCATCGTCATCGGTGCCGACGATCCCCAGGCCGCCGCCGTGGTGAGCGAGCTCTACCGCCCGCTCTACCTCAACCACGCGCCGATCCTGGTGACGTCCCGGCGCACCGCCGAGCTGACTAAGTATGCGGCGAACGCCTTCCTGGCGACCAAGATCACCTTCATCAACGAGATCGCGGACCTGTGCGAGCAGGTCGGCGCCGACGTGCAGGAGGTCGCCCGCGGCATCGGGCTCGACAACCGCATCGGGCGCAAGTTCCTGCATGCCGGCCCGGGCTACGGCGGTTCGTGCTTCCCCAAGGACACGCTGGCGCTGGTCAAGACGGCGCAAGATGCAGGCAGCCCGGTGCGGCTGGTCGAGACGGTGGTGGCGGTCAACGACCAGAGGAAGCGCGCGATGGCGCGCAAGGTGGTGGCGGCCTGCGGCGGCTCCGTGCGTGGCAAGCGGATCGCGGTGCTAGGTCTGACGTTCAAGCCGAATACCGACGACATGCGCGACGCGCCGTCGCTGGCGATCATCGCGGGCCTGCAGGATGCGGGGGCCCAGGTGGTGGCCTACGACCCGGAGGGGGTGGAGCAGGCGCAGGGCCTGTTGAGCCAGGTGGACTACGCCGCCGATCCGTATGCCTGCGCGTCGGGGGCGCACGCTCTCGTGATCGTGACCGAGTGGGACGCGTTCCGGGCGCTCGACCTCAAGCGCCTGCACGCCGCCATGGCCGAGCCCGTCATGGTCGACCTGCGCAACGTCTACCGGCCCGAGGATGCCCGCCGGCACGGCTTCACCTATGCCAGCATCGGGCGGCCGTGACCTCCGCGACGGCGCCCCTAAGAATTTTTCCAGTTCCAAGACTTCTTCGAGACCAGCGACCACCGCCCGCCGGGAGCCAGCCGATGCAGACCTTCTTCGTCGAGATCAAGTGCCGCCTGGGCAAGACCTACACCGTGGCAAGCGCCCTGGCCGACCGCGAGATCGCGTCCGAGATCTATTCCACCGCTGGTCATTACGATGTTCTGGCGAAGTTCCACGTCGATGACGGGGTGGATATCGGGCATTTCGTGGCCGAGCACGTGCAGACCATCGCGGATATCCAGGATACCCGCACCATCATCACCTTCAAGGCCTTCTGACCGCGCGCGGGCAGGTCCCGGGCCGGTCTGCCGCATTGCGACCCGATTCATCGGGTCTAACGGTTCGGACGCGTCCCGGCCCCGCCTGGACCGCGCCAAGCTTAACCCGACGCTCCATGAGGTTCGGCATTTCTTCCAGATGACAGTGTTGTGTCGCTTGTGCAGGCGTTGTGCCTGGTCTTGGGGCAGGACTTCGACTGATGAAGGGATGTCACACTTGAGCCAAGTCTTGCTTCTTCGGGGCGGGTCGTGCCGTTCCGGGGTTGGCGCGACGCGGGTGTCATACTATGGGTTGGGTTGAATGCCCGGGTGCGGCGCCGTCGCCTCCGGTCCTCCGTAAAAGAGCGTGTGCGAATCGAACGTGACACAGCGTCCTGACATCGCGATCATCGGTCGGGCCTGCCGGCTTCCGGGCGCCTCTGGCGTCGACAGCCTGTGGCAGATGCTCATCGAGGGACGGTGCGCCGTCTCGCGCATCCCGGAGGACCGCTGGTCCCTCGAGCGCATGGGCCACCCGCGGGCGCAGGAGCGCGGCAAGAGCTACACCTGGGCCGCCGGCGTCATCGACGATCCCTGGTCCTTCGATCCCTCCGTGTTCGGCATCTCGCCCCGCGAGGCCGAGCAGATGGACCCGCAGCAGCGCCTGCTGCTGGAGCTGACCTGGGAGGCGCTGGAGAGCGCGGGCCTGCGGCCGTCGGCGGTGGCCGGCAGCCCGGTCGGCGTGTTCGTGGGCGCCTCCTCGCTCGATTACGGCAACCTGCGGGTGCTCGACTCCGCCTCGGGCGACGCCTACGCGGCGACCGGCAACACGCTGTCGATCCTGTCGAACCGCATCTCCTACATCTTCGACCTGAAGGGGCCGAGCTTCACCCTCGACACCGCCTGCTCGTCGTCCCTCGTCGCCCTCGACGCCGCGGTGGCGGCGATCGCCTCGGGGCGGATCGACACGGCGGTGGTGGCGGGCGTCAACCTGCTGGTGAGCCCGTTCAACTTCGTGTCGTTCTCCAACGCCTCGATGCTGTCGCGGACGGGCCTGTGCCAAGCCTTCTCGGCCAGCGCCGACGGCTACGTGCGCGCCGAGGGCGGCGTCGTCCTGGTGCTGCAATCGGCGGCGGCCGCCGCCCGCAACGGCGCGACGGTGCGGGGCGTGATCGCCGCCTCGAAGGTGAATTCCGACGGGCGCACCACCGGCATCTCCCTGCCGTCGGGCTACGCGCAGGGCGCGCTGCTGGAGGAGATCTACCGCGAGGCCGGGGTCTCCCTCGACGCGATCGCCTTCATGGAGGCCCACGGCACCGGCACCCCGGTGGGCGATCCGATCGAGGCCGGCGCCATCGGCGGCAAGCTCGGCCGCGGCCGTTCCACGCCCCTGCCGATCGGCTCGATCAAGACCAATATCGGCCATACCGAGCCGGTCTCCGGCCTCGCCGGCCTGCTCAAGGCGAGCCTGGCGCTCGAGCACGACCTGCTGCCGCCCTCGCTGCACAGCGCCGAGCTCAACCCGGCGATCCCGTTCGACGAGCTGAACCTCGCGGTCAACCGGGAGCTGCGGCCTTTGCCCCGCACGGCGAAGGAGCGCTTCGCCGGCGTCAACTCGTTCGGCTTCGGCGGCACCAACGCGCACGTCATCCTGACCGACCCGGCGCCCGTCGCGGCCTCGGCCGCGCCCGCCGCACAGGCTGCGGCGCCGGAGGTGCTGCTGGTCTCGGCCCAGACCAAGGCGGCGCTCGCCGACCTCGCCCAGGACTACGCCGCCCGCCTCGACGGGGCGGATGCGGCCGAGATCGCCCGCGTCGCCGCGGCCGCCGCGCATCGCCGCGAGCGCCTGCCGGTCCGCGCCGCGATCCCGCTGCGCGACCTCGGCACCGAGGAGGTCGCCGATGTGCTGCGCAGCGTCGCCGAGGGCGAGGAGACTCCCGCGGCGGTCGTCGCCACCGCGGTCGAGCGCGCCGGCGGCGTCGCCTTCGTGTATTCGGGCAACGGCAGCCAGTGGGCCGGGATGGGCCGCGACGCCTATACCCTCAACCCGGTCTTCCGCGCCCGCTTCGACGAGGCCGACGCCCTGTTCCGGCCGCTCGCCGGCTGGTCGCTGAAGGATGCGCTGCTCGCCGACGACCTGGAGGAGCGCCTCGCCCTCACCAGCGTGTCGCAGCCGCTGATCTTCGCCATCGAGGCCGCCTCCACTGCGGCGCTGAAGGCCGTGGGCCTCACGCCGACCGCGATCGTTGGCCACTCCGTCGGCGAGATCGGTGCGGCGGAAGCCGCCGGCATCCTGACGCTCGAGCAGGCGGTGAAGGTCATCTTCTACCGCTCGAAGCACCAGGAGGCGACCCGCGGGCTCGGCACCATGGCGGTGCTGCTCGCCCCCGTCGAGGAGGTGCAGACCTTCCTCGTCGACTACCCCGAGCTCGACATCGCCGCCTATAACAGCCCGAAAGCCGTGACGGTGGCGGGTCCCGTGGCGGCGATCGACGCCGCCATGAAGGCGCTCGCGCGCAAGCGCCGCCGCGGCCGCAAGCTCGACCTCGACTACGCCTTCCACGGCCGGCTGATGAACCCGATCGAGGCGCCGCTGCGGCGCGACCTCGCCGGGCTCAAGCCCTCCGCCGGCACCGTGCCGCTCGCCTCGACCGTGACCGGCGACGTGCTCGACGGCACCGCCTTCGACGCCGGCTACTGGTGGCGCAACATCCGCGAGCCGGTGCGGTTTAGCGCGGCGATCCAGGCCGCGGCGCAAGCCGGCGCCCGGATCTTCGTCGAGGTCGGCCCGCGCCCGACCCTGCTGCCCCATATCGGCGACTGCCTCGAGCCCCTCGGCCTCGACGCCGCCACCGTCGGCGTGCTGCCGAAGAAGACGCTCGCCACCGATCCGTTCCGGCGCGCGCTGGCGGCGTCGCTCGCGGCCGGTGCCGCGGTCGACGAGGCCCTGGCCTTCGGCGCCGATCCGGCCGGCAGCGTGGCGCTGCCGCACTATCCCTGGCAGCGCAAGGTCTTCCGCCTGCCGGAGACTACCGAGGCGACGAACCCGGCGAGCGCCCGGCCCTACCACCCGCTGATCGGCACCCGCCAGGGTCCGGACGGGCTGGAATGGCTGGCCCATCTCGACGTCGCGACGGTGCCCGAGCTCGACGACCACCGCATCGACGGCCAGGCGATCCTGCCCGGCGCCGGCTTCGCCGAGATGGCGCTGGCGGTCGGCCGCGAGATCGTGCGCTCGGAGAGCGTGACGCTCGCCGACCTCGAGATCCAGCAGCCGATGGTCTTCGCCGAGGACGCGGTGCGCGAGGTGCTGTGCCGGTTCTCGCCCGGCGCCAACCTGGTGCAGATCCTCTCCCGTCCGCGCCTGAGCCAGGCGCCCTGGCAGCTCCACGCCGTCGCCAAGCTGGTCGAGGGCGAGACGCCGCCTCCGGCACGCCTCACCGGCCGCGACGTGGCGGCCCTGCCCTCCGAGACGACGGTCGAGGGCGAGGCGCTCTACGCCCGCGCGAAGGCCTCCGGCCTCGGCTTCGGCCCGTCCTTCCGCCAGGTCGCCCGTTCGGCCCGGCTCGACGACGCCACCATCGTCTCCGACCTCGTGCCCGCCGAGGCGAGCACCCGCTACGGCCTCGTGCCGGCGCGCCTCGATTCCTGCTTCCACGGGCTGATCCTGCTCTTCGCCGACCTCCTCGGCGAGGCGGCGAGCCGGGCCTACGTGCCGATCCGCTTCGGCGAGATCCGGCTCGTGCGCCCCGGCGCGGCGATCGACCGGGCGGTAATCCGCACGCGGCGCTGCAACGAGCGCAGCATCCTGGCCGACTTCACCCTGGTGGACGAAGCCGGCGAGGTGATCGCCACCTTGCGCGAGGGCCGGTTCCAGGCCCTGCGCATGAAGGCCGGCAACGACCTCGACGCCTTCGCGATCCGGCAGTTCACCGAGCTCGCCACCGAGCCGACGGCGATCGCCCTCGAGCCGCAGCCCGCCATCGCGGCCCTGGTCCGCCGGCAGGCCGGCGCGGTCACGGCGACCGGCGAGGCGGCGCTCGGCGCCGGCCACATGCTGCTCGAAGGCTGGGCGACCTCGCTCGCCGACCGGCTCGCCCGCGGCCTCGCGGTCGGCGGCGTCGTCGATGTCGCGGCTTCGCGCCGGCTGCCGGCGCTCTTGCGCCCCTGGTTGACCAACCAGCTCCTGGCGCTCGAGGTCAGCGGCCTCGCGGAGGGGGCGGGCGACGGACGCTGGCGCCTGCGCGCCGATGTCACTCTCCCTGCGCCCGACGAGATCATGCGCTGGATCGCGGCCGATCATCCCGAGCTGTCGGCGGAGCTCCTGCTCTGCGCCGATCTCGGCGCCGTGGTCTCGCGCATCCTCGCCGGTACCCTCTCGGACGCCCCATCCCTGCCGCAGGCAGCCCTCGACGCGTTCTCGCTCCGCGGCGCCACCGTACGGGCCTCCGCCGATGCGGTGATGCGGCTCCTCTCCGACAGCGCCGCGTCGCTCCCGCGCGACCGGGCCCTGCGCCTGCTCCAGGTCGGGTTCGGGCCACTCTCGGCCCAGGTCGCGACCTTCGCAGGCCTGCACGAGGCGCGCCTGACGGTGTTCGAGTCCGACCGGCGCCTCGCCGAGCGCGCCCGCCTCGCCCTGCCCTCCGGCGTCACGATCGTCGAGGATCCGGCGACTCTGGGCCTTGCCGCCTTCGACGCGGTGCTGGCGAGCGACGTTCTGCACCGCGCCTCCCGCGACCTGCTCACCCCGCTCGCGGCCTCGCTCGCCGCCGGCGGCCTGTTCGCGGCGGTCGAGCCCGGTGCTTCGCTGTTCCGTGACATGGTGTTCGGCCTCAACCCCGGCTGGTTCGAGACTGCGGGCGAGGTTCCGGTCGGGCGCCTCGACGACGTCGCGGGCTGGCAGCGCTCGTTGAGCGCCGTCGGCCTCGTCAAGGTCGCGGCGGACCGCGCGGTTACCCGCAACGGCAACGACCTGCTGCTGCTGGCGGAAGCCCCGCCGCGGCCGAAGGCGGCCGCCGGCCAGACCTTCGCCTTCGTGATCGGCTCGGAGGACGAGTTCGCGGCCGAGACCGCCTCGTCGCTGGCGACTCTTCTGGTCGCGAGCGGGGTCCACGTCTCGATCATCCTCGATTCCGAGGCCTCGCTTCGAGAGCTGGAGCGCGAGACGCCCGACACGGTCGTGTATCTCGCCGGCGCCTTCAACCGCGGCGGCGAGCCGGCCGAGCGGCTGCGCGAGCGCTGCCTCGGGCTCAAGCGCTGCGTCGAGCATCTCGGCAGCCGCCCGACCCGGCTCTGGGTGGTCTGCCCCGGTGCCACCCGCGACCGCGGCGGGCTCGCCTGCGGCGTCGAGGCCGGAATCTGGGCCTTCACCCGGACGCTCGCCAACGAGGTGGCGTCGCTCGACGTGCGCCGCATCGACCTCTCGACGGCCATCCCCTCGAAGCGCGCCGCCGAGCGCCTGCGCGACCTGATCCTGTCCGGCACAGCCGAAACCGAGATCGTGGTCGACGACGATTGCACCCGGGTGGTGCGGTTCTCGCAAGGCGCGCGTCCGGCCCGCCGCTCCGGTCCCGCGGCCCCGGCCGCGCGGCTCGAGCGCAGCACCACCGGCGGCCTCAACGAGATGCATTGGGGACCGGCCGAGCGCGTCGCCCCCGGTGCGGGCCAGATCGAGATCGCGGTCGAGGCCACCGGCCTCAACTTCCGCGACGTGCTCTGGGCCCTGTCGATGCTGCCGGAAGAAATCCTCGAGGACGGCTTCGCCGGCCCGCGGCTCGGCCTCGAATGCGCCGGTCGCGTCGCCGCGGTGGGCGCGGGCGTGACCGCGTTCAAGCCCGGCGACCGGGTGGTGGCCTTCGCCCAGTCGGGATTCGCCACCCACATCGTAGTGCCCGAGATGGTCGTGGCGGCCGCCCCCCAGGGGCTGTCGCCGGAGGCCGCGGCCACCACGCCAGTGGCCTTCCTCACCGCCTATTACGGCCTCGTGACGCTCGCCCGCCTCAAGGCCGGCGAGTGGGTGCTGGTCCATGGCGGCGCCGGCGGCGTGGGCCTCGCCGCGCTCCAGATCGCCCGGATGCGCGGCGCCCGGGTCATCGCCACCGCCGGCTCGAACGAGAAGCGGGCGCTGGTCAAGGCACTCGGCGCCGAGCACGTGCTCGACTCGCGCTCGCTCGCCTTCGTCGACGACATCCGCCGCATCACCGGCGACGGCGTCGACGTGGTGCTCAACAGCCTGTTCGGCGAGGCGATGGAGCGCAGCCTCAACGCGCTCAAGCCCTTCGGGCGCTTCGTCGAGCTGGGCAAGCGCGACTACGTCGCCAACACCCATATCGGCCTGCGGCCGTTCCGCCGGAACCTGTCGTATTTCGGCGTCGACCTCGACCAGCTGCTCCAGTTCCAGCCGGACGAGGGCAAGCGGCTGTTCCGCGAGGTGATGGCTTTGTTCACCGACGGCAGCCTGAAGGCGCTGCCCTACCAGCCCTTCGCGGCGGAAGAAGTGTCGGACGCGTTCCGGCTGATGCAGCAATCGGGTCACATCGGGAAAATCGTGATCGCGCCGCCGAAGGCCGGCATGATCCCGGCCGAGACGACGAAGCCCTTCGTGGTGGCGCCCGACCGCGTCCACCTCGTCACCGGGGGCCTCGGGGGCTTCGGCATCGAGGCGGCGCGCTGGCTCGCCGACCGGGGCGCGCGCCACATCGCCCTCGTCGGCCGCAAGGCCCCCACGGGCGAGGCGGCGCTCTCGGCGATCGCCGATCTCAAGGCCCGCGGCGTCGCGGTGCAGGTCGAGTCCTGCGACATCACCGACCGCGTTGCGGTCCAGCGCCTGATCGCCCGGGTGGAGGCCAAGGGGTCTAAGCTCGCCGGCATCATCCACGGCGCGATGGTGCTGCAGGACGGCCTGATCGCGAACCTCGATCCCGCCGCGCTGGAAGCGGTGATCGCCCCCAAGGTGATCGGCGCCGGCCATCTCGACGCGCTGACCCGCGACCGGGCGCTCGACTACTTCGTGCTGTTCTCCTCGGCCACGACCTTCATCGGCAATCCGGGCCAGGGCTCCTACGTCGCCGCCAACGGCTTCATGGAGGGCCTCGCCCGCCAGCGCCGCCGCCTCGGCCTTCCGGCCCTGGCGGTGGCCTGGGGCGCCATCGGCGACGTGGGCGTGCTCGCCCGCAACAAGGCGGTGATGGAGACGCTCGCCGGCCGCGTCGGCGTGACCCCGGTCGATGCCCGCAAGTCCCTCGACCTGATGGCCGAGGCCCTGGGCGTGCAGGGCGCGGCGTCCGACGACGCGGTGATCGCCATCGCGGCGATGCACTGGGGCAAGGCGCGCGAGCGTCTCGCCACCCTGCGCTCGCCGAGCTACGCCAGCCTCGGCTCCGAGCAGCAGGCGGAGGCCGGCGGACAGGTGGCGATCAGCATCGCGGGCCTGCTGCGCGCCCACGACCTCGACGACGTCCGCAAGACCGTGGCGGACGCCATCGTCGAGGACATCGCCCGCATCCTGCGCCTGCCGAAGGACGACATCAGCCGGGTGCGCCAGCTCTCGGAGATCGGCCTCGACTCGCTGATGGGCGTCGAACTCGGCGCGAGCCTGCAGGAGCGCTTCGGCCTCGACGCGCCGCCCTCCGGCGTGTCGAGCGGCCAGACCGTGACCGAGCTCGCCGACACCCTGATCCAGTCGGTGGCGGCCCCGGTCGACGACAGCGCGGCGGCGGTGGTCAGCCTGTCGCAGCGCCACGGCGGTGCCGAGGCGGCCGACGCCGCAACGCTCCAGTCGCTTCAGGTGCTGGTCGAGCAGAACAGCCAGGACATCAAGGTCATCACCCAATGAGCAGTGGATCCTCCCACGGCGCGGGCGGGCGCGAGGCCCTGGCGGGCTTCGTCGCCGCCCGCCTCGGCAAGGCTCCCGTCCGTCCGGCCCCGGCTCGTCCGGCGCCCAAACCCGCCCTCGCCCAGGCCCAGAGCTTCGACAGCCTGCCGGCCTACAAGGAGCTGAAGCTCCAGCGCTCCGCGGCCGACCTGATCGGCCTGGGCAACCCGTTCTTCCGCGTCCACGACGCCAAGGCCGGCGCGACGACGCGGATCGATGGGCGAAGCTTCACCAACTTCTCGTCCTACGACTATCTCGGCCTCAACGGCCATCCGGAGGTGAACGCGGCGGCGCAAGGTGCGCTGGCGGAATACGGCACCTCGTCCTCGGCGAGCCGCATCGTCGCCGGTGAGCGCCCGGGCCACCTGACCCTCGAGAAGGCGCTGGCCGCCCATTACGGCACCGAGGCCTGCGTGGTGATGGTGAGCGGGCACGCCACCAACGTGGCGACCATCGCGGCCCTGCTCGAGCCCGGCGACGTGATCTACCACGACGCCCTGATCCACAACTCGGTGGTCACCGGCGCGCAGCTCTCGGGCGCCCAGCGCCGCAGCTTCGCGCATAACGACCTCCAGGCCCTCGAATCGCTGCTGCACGCCACGCGCCACGAGCACCGCCGGGCGCTGATCGTGATCGAGGGCCTCTACAGCATGGACGGGGACGCCCCCGACCTTGCCGGCGTGGTCGCCCTCAAGGAGCGCTACGGCGCCTGGCTGATGGTCGACGACGCCCACGGCCTCGGCGTGCTCGGCCAGGACGGCCACGGCCTGCACGAGCATTGCGACGTGCCCCCCGGCAGCGTCGACATCTGGATGGGCACGCTGTCGAAGACGCTGTCCTCCTGCGGCGGCTACATCGCGGGCGCCGCTGCGCTGATCGAGCTGCTCAAGTGCACCGCGGGCGGCTTCGTCTACTCGGTCGGCCTGTCGCCGCCGCTCGCCGCGGCCGCCACCGCCTCGCTGGCTCTGATGCGGCGCGAGCCGGAGCGGGTGGCACGGCTTCGCCGCAACGGCGCCCTCTTCCTGGCCTGCGCCCGCGAGCGCGGCCTCGATACCGGCTTCAGCCTCGGCCTCGCGGTGGTGCCGGTGATCCTCGGCGACTCGCTCAAGGCCGTGACCCTGTCCGACCGGCTGTTCAAGCGCGGCATCAACGTGCAGCCGATCATCCACCCGGCGGTGCCGGAGCGGTCCTCGCGCCTGCGCTTCTTCATCACCTCCGAGCACACGCCGGAGCAGATCCGCGAGACCGTGACGGTGCTCGCCGACGAGCTCGACGAGCTGAACCAGGGCGGCTCGCTGGTCGAGCGGCTGATGTCGCGGCGGGCGTGAGGCCAGCCGGCTCTCCGACGCTGCTGAAACCCTCCATCGTCATCCCGGGGCTCGCCGCAGGCGAGAACCCGGGATCCATAAACGCTGACGTTGGCGGAAGAAGCGGATCGCGCGCCGCCCGTCCTGAACCGTCAGCGGTTATGGATTCCGGGTTCCGCTGCGCGGCCCCGGGATGACACGGAGGGTCTGTCCGGGTCGGTGCAGGTCGATCCTCGGAGTGCCGATTCTTTCGGATCACGGCTTGAGCGACAGGCTCAGCGCCTCCCGCAGATCCCCGGTATCGATGAGCTTCCGGCCCCGCCGCTTCAGGTCGCGCAGCTGCGCCGGCGTCGGGAAGCCGCAATAGGGCAGGACCGGGACGCTCCGCCCCTCCGGCAGCACGCCGGTGCGATCGGCCTCGGCCAGCACTCCCTCCAGCAGCGGCCGTCCGGCCTCGTGCAGCAGCACCGCCGCCCGCGAGGCGGTGACGTCCGCGGGCAGCGCCACCGGCGCTTGCGCCAGGATGCCGCCGGCATCGATCGCCGTCGCCAGCCGGTGCACCGTGACGCCGAATTCGGGCCTGTCCTCCAGGAGCGCGTGCAGGGTCGGCACCGGGCCGCGGTGGCGCGGCAGCAGCGAAGGGTGGACGTTGAGGCCCCCCTTCGGCGCTGCCGCGAGCGTCGCGGCGTCGAAGATCTGGTCAAAATGGAACGACACGATCAGGTCGGCACCGTGGTCCCGCAGCTGCCCGGTCGTCTCCGGCCCGTTCACGTCGGTGATGGTGGCGTGCGGCAGGCCGAGGCGCCGGCACAGGGTGCGCATCGGGGTCGCCTCCGGCACGTCGCGGCTCCCCGACAGCGCCTGCGTCGCCGGCGCGATGCCCCGGGCGAGGTCGGGCAGGCCGAAATTCACCGCGAGATAGGGCAGGAAGCCGGGCCCGGAGCGCGCGAGGTGGCGCCGCACCTGGCCGGTCAGCCCGCCGGTGCTCGGCCGCTCGGGGTCTGACAGGCCGACGAAGGCGATCCGCGCGGCATGGTCGGCGACGAAGCGCCGGACCGCCCGGGCGTTGGGCAAGGCCTCGAGGGTGAACAGGGCGATCCGCACTGGGTGTTTCCTCTCCGCGACGGGGGTCAGCGCTGCTGCCGCTCGCTCATCCGGAAGCTGAAGCCGCGCATGCCGAGGCGGCGCCAGAATTCCGGGATCAGCCCGGCGCCCCGCGCCGCCGCGGCGAGCGCCGCCGGGAAGGCGACCACCGCCTCGTCGCGGGCGAGGCCCTTGGCGATGCGCGTCGCCGCCGCCTCGGCGCTCATCTCGAGCGGGCGCCAGCCCTCGTAATCGGCCCCCATCGCGGTCTTCACGTAGCCGGGGCAGACCACGTTCATCCGCACGCCCTTCGGCGCTAACTTCTCGCGCAAGGCGAGGCCGTGGGCCAGCAACGCCGCCTTGGTGCCGCTATAGGCCGGCGCGTCGGGCAGCGGCGCATAAGCCGCGAGCGAGGAGATCAAGGCGATCTGGCCGCTGCCCCGCGCCGCCATCAGGGCGACCGCCGGCAGCGCCACGTTGAGGGCGCCCATCAGGTTCACATCATAGACCAGAAAGGCGGTCTCCTCGGTCTCGAGCCCCCCCTCCGGATGGCCGCCATTGACGCCCGCATTGGCGACGACGAGGTCGAGGCCGATCCGCACCGAGACGTCGTCGATCCAGGCCCGCACCTCGTCGCGGTCGCGCACGTCGAGGGCCCGGGTCTCGACCGCGGCGCCCTTGCGCCGGCAGGCCTCGGCCACCGCCTCCAGGCGCTCGGGCCCGCGGGCGTTCAGGACCAGGGTGGTTCCGGGGGCGGCGTAATGCTGCGCCAGGGCTGCGCCGATGCCGCTCGAGGCGCCGGTGATCAGGATGACGGGCACGTTGATTCTCCCGGGGATCGGAACGCGGCGGCACGGCCCGCGCCTCTAGCACGGCGGTCCCCGCCGGGTCGCGGAAAAATCCGGCCGACCCCGATTTGCAAAAATCGGATCGATTGTAAGGAGAACCGGTGCAGGACAGGGTCCGGCCCGATGAAGTCCCGTCCGTCGCGCGCGGGGCGCGTGCTTGACGGGGCCGGGGTGATGTGGAACGGCCCCTGCTCCGGGTTGCATGGCCGGGGCGGCACGGTCCGCAGTGAGTGAGAGGCGGATGGATCGCGGCAAGCTGAAGCGGTTGTGGCCCCGGATGCCGTCGGAGTCGGAGGGGCCCGGGCCCCGCCGCTCGCGGCGCCTGGGCAGCGAGCCGACCTCGCGGCGGGTGCGCCTGAGCGACCGCTGGGACGAGGGCTTCCTGCGGCTCGGCGACGCCCGTCCCGAGCGCGCCTTGAGCTACATCATCGACGGGCTCGGCATCCATTACGATGCCACGGCGCCGAGCGAGCTCGAGGTCATGCTCGAGGAGGGCGGCTGGGAATCGGACGAGCTTCTCGCCCGCGCGCAGGCCGGCATCGCACGCCTGCGCGAGCGGCGGCTCAGCCTCGACAACGATCCCCGCCGCCGCGACCTGCCGGCGCGCCCCGATCCCAACCGCCGGCGCGTGGTGATCGTCGACCAGGCCGTCGGCGACCCGACGATCGGGTTCGGGCTGGCCGGCGCCAGCGCCTTCGCGGCGATGCTGGCGGCCGCCGCCGCCGACGCGCCGGAGGCCGAGCGCCTGGTGGTGATGGATCCGGCCGCGAAGGTCGGCCCGCGCGGCCACATCGATGCGGCCGCGGCAGAGGCCGCCGGCGCCCGCCTGGTGAGCGATCCCGTCACCGCCTGGTCGGTGGCGGAAGGGTGCGACCGCGTCTACGTCGTCTCGGCCCATGCCGGCTTCGAGGCGGCGCTCGCCGGCACGCCGGTGACCTGCTTCGGCCTGCCCTTCTACGCCGGCTGGGGCTTCACCGACGACCGGCTGCACCTGCCGCGGCGCACCCGCCGGCGCAAGGCCGCGGACGTCTTCGCCGCCGCCTACCTGGTCTGCTCGCGCTACTTCGATCCCTATACGGGGGCGCCGGCCCGGTTCGAGGACGCCGTCGCGATCCTCGATCTCGTCGCCTCGCGCTGGCGCGAGAACGCGGTGCCGACCCTCTGCGTCGGCTTCTCGGCCTGGAAGCGGGACTGGATCACCAGGACCCTGTCGGCCCCGGGCCACCGCCCGGTGGTGCGCCGGGGCGACGCGCCCGTGACGGCGGGCGAGCTGGCGGAGGTCCGCCGGGTCGTGACCTGGGCCAGCCGGATGCCGGCCGGAACCGAGGAATCCTGCCGCACGGCGGGCGTGCCGCTCCTGCGCATGGAGGACGGCTTCCTGCGCTCGATCGGCCTCGGGGTCGCCCTGCGCCCGGGCGCCTCGCACGTCCTCGACGCCGCCGGCGTCTACTACGACGCCACCGGTCCGAGCGACCTCGAGCGCCTGCTCGAGACCGGGACCTTCCCGGCCGATCTCCTCGCCCGGGCGGCCGCTCTGCGCGAGGCCGTGGTCGCCGCGCGGGTGAGCAAGTACAATGTCGGCAGCAACGCGATGCCGGCGATGCCGCGGCCGGGCCCGGTGGTGCTGGTCGCCGGCCAGGTCGAGAACGACGCCTCGATCCGCCTCGGCGGGACGACGGTCTCGGGCAATGCCGCGCTCCTGCGCCTCGCCCGGGAGCGCAATCCCGGTGCGGTGATCGCCTTCAAGCCGCATCCGGACGTCGAGGCGGGCCTCAGGCCCGGCTGGGTGCCGCCGGACGAGCTCGCCGCTCATGCCGACGTGGTCCTGCGCGACGTCTCGGCTGTCGACGCGATCGAGGCGGCAGACCGGGTCGAGGTCGCGACCTCGCTGATCGGTTTCGAGGCCCTGCTCCGCGGCAAGGCCGTAACCACCCACGGCCTGCCCTTCTACGCCGGCTGGGGCCTGACCGACGATCCCGGCTGCCCCCGCCGCACCCGCCGCCTGACGCTCGACGAATTGGTGGCCGGCGCCCTGATCCTCTACCCGCGTTACGTCGACCCGCGCACCGGCCTGCCCTGCCCGCCCGAGGTGCTGGTGCAGCGCCTCGCCGAGGGCGACCCGGAGCTGGCGCGCCGCGCCGTCACCCCCGAGGCCCTGCTCAAGCAGGTCTGGTCCGTGGTCTGGCGCCGCGTGCTGCGGCGGGGGTGAGGCCGGGGACATTCGGCGCCTCGGCGCCGGCCCGGTCAAGGGACCGGATCTGGAAACGAAAACGGGGCCGTTGCCGGCCCCGTTTTCGTTTCGTCGGGTTCTTCCGCGATCAGGCGTTCTGCAGCGCCTCGATGCCCGGCAGGTCGTCGCCGGCCCCGGGGGCCGTGCGGGCCCGGGAGCGGACCTCGAGCCAGGCGCCCTGCGTGAGGTCGAGGCGGGAGGCCGTCGCCTCCACGGCCGCCGCCAGGCCCTCGCCCTTGTAGTACACGCCGCGGATCTGGATGTTGGCGACGATCGCCTTGATGAAGGCGTCCCAGAGCTCGCGCCGCGGCGGCTCGGCCTGCGTCCAGAACGTCTCGAGGGCGCCCTGATAGGTCAGACCCTGGATGTCGTAGATCGCGGCGCCGAGCGTCATGGTCGGCTTGGCGGCGCGCATCGACCACAGGCCAACGGTGCTGTTGACCGTCACGACCCCGCGGCAGCCCTCCAGCATCGCCCCGAGATCGCCGCCGTCGACGAAGTCGACCCGGTCGGAGACGCCCCACTTCACCGCCGAGCGGCGCACGATGCGCGCCCAGTTGCGGATGCCGGGATCGAGGGGGTGGATCTTGACCAGCAGGCGCGACTCGGCCGGCGCGTGCTCGGAGAAGGAGCGGATCACCGCGTGGATCGGCGTCTTCAGGTCGAAGAACGGCGAGTAGGCGCGCAGCTGGAAATCGTTCTCCATCTGCAGCGGCAGCACATAGTAGGTCGTGCCGGCCTCGCGCAGGCGGCGCACCAGGGCGTCGCCCCGCGGGCCGGTGCGCTTGGCGCGCAGGATGTGCAGGCCGGTGCCCATGTAGACCAGGGCCGGATGGTGCACCTGGTGCGACTTGTAGCCGGGATAGAGCCACCAGAGCCAATTGCTCATCAGGTGATAGCCCATGTCCCAGACGGCCTGGAGCCAGAAGCTGTCGCGGTAGCGCGGCACCAGGTCGGGCTCGGGCGCCTTCGCGGCGAGCGCCATCACGGCCTCGGGGTCCTTCGGGAAGCAGCTGTCGCCCGACATGCCGTCGCGCTCCAGCGTGATCCAGTCCGGCCGCAGGTAGCCGAAATCCGTCACCGTGACGTTCAGGCCGCGGGCCTTGGCGGCGGCGATTGCGACCTTGTGGTAGTAGCGCTGCTCGCCGAGCAGCATCAGGTCGGTCACACCCTCGCGGTCGATCAGGTCGGCGATGAAGGCCGGCCAGGTCTCGCGGGTGCCGCGGAAGTTCACGCCGCCGGCCCGGCGCCAGAACAGCCAGTCGCCGAAGCAGAGATTCACCCGCAGGCAGCGATGGCCCCGTGCCTCCAGGGCGTCGGCGACCCGAGCGAAGTACGGCGTGACCGGTCCCTGCAGGAACAGGAAGACCTGACGGGCGCCCGGACGGACGGCCTGGCGGGCCGTTTCGACGTTTCGCGCGGGATCAGCTCTCACGGGCACACCTCGAGTCTGGGCAGGAGCCGGCACGGTCGCCCGGCGGAATCCTGCGGCGGTCAAGGCCCGAGCAGGCTGCGGCCAGCCTGTCCGGGACGGACATTCGGGGCGCGCGAGAGCCGCGCGCGAGCCGCTGACGACGCGGACAGTACCGGCCGATCCGGGACGAACAATGGCAATTCTGCAACAATCAGCGAGAATCGCAGGACCATCGTCGCGCGGAGGGCTGTTGACGCCGTCACGATCGTCCGACGGACGACCGTCGCCATAAGGCCTGCGATCTGGGCAGGAACGTGGACGGATCGGGTTTATTCCCGGGATTCACAGACCGTCCCCGTGCCGTGTCGCCCCCACGCCACGGCGGGCACCCGTACCGCCACGCTCGCGACGCATTTGCGGCCGACTTGCCCCGAGATGCGGCCCTACGGCGTGGGCCCGGTGCAACACCGGCGCCGCTTGTGCGCGCAGAGCGCCCCGTTCATCGCTCCCGAGCACCCGAGATGGTAGGAGGAAGCAGTGAAGCGTGGCCGCTTCGCGGCCGTCTTCGGTGAGCGCCGCGAGCGATCGGGACGGATGCCGGCGCGCCGGCATCGACGGAGTGGAAGACCACAATGGGCCGTCGCGGACGGCCCGGATGGTTTCGGAGGGTGGTGCATGGTGCGCGTCGGTATGCCAGCGGTCCTGGCGGCTGCTTGCCTCATCGGGGGATGCAGCAGCTTCCTGCCCGCTTCCGGCCCGACGGCGAGCGCGGTCGTGGAGGGCGCCGACGTCGCGACCGACCAGGGCCTGCTCGCCCGCTACGAGCTCGTCGACGTCGATGCCGCGGTGGTCGAGGCCCTGCGCGGCCGCCCGCTCGACAGCCTGCTCGCCTCCTTCGGCGACCGCCGTCCCTCGGTGCAGCCGGTGATCGGCGTCGGCGACGCCATCACGGTGACGATCTGGGAGGCCGGCAGCGGCGGCCTGTTCTCGGCCCCCGCCGTCACCGGCCTCTCCTCCGGCTCGAAATCCTCCAGCATCCCCGAGCAGATCGTGGCGCGGGACGGGACGATCTCGGTGCCGTATGCCGGCCGCATCAAGGTCGCGGGCCGGCGCGCGCCGGACGTGCAGTCCCAGATCGAGCAGGAACTCGCCGGCAAGGCGATCCAGCCGCAGGTGCTCGTCACCGTCAACTCGCCGCTCAGCACCAGCGTCACGGTTTTGGGCGAGGCGGCGGCGGCCGGGGGCGGTGCCCGCGCGGCGGCGGCGCGGGGCGGCCCGGTCTCGAACCTCGGCGGCGGCCGCGTGCCGCTGACCGAGAAGGGCGACCGCCTGCTCGACGTCATCGCCACCGCGGGCGGCGTCTCGGCGCCGGTGAACGAGACCTTCGTGCGGCTGTCGCGCGGCTCGGCCACCGCGACCGTGCCGCTGACCGCCGTCGTTTCCAACCCGCGCGAAAACATCTTCCTGCGCCCGGGTGACACCCTCACCCTGGTGCGCGACCCCCAGACCTTCCTGGCCGTCGGCGCGACGGGGGCGAATTACGAGATCCCGTTCTCGGCCGAGGGCATCACGCTCGCCCAGGCGCTGGCGAAGTCCGGCGGCCTGCGCGATTTCCAGGCCGATCCGGCCGGCGTGTTCATCTTCCGGTTCGAGCCGGCCTCGGTGGTGCGCCGCCTGCGTCCGGGCAGCCCGCTCCTGTCCTCGAACTTCGTGCCGGTGGTCTACCGGATCAACATGCGCGATCCCAACAGCCTGTTCGTCTCCCAGGCGTTCCGGATGCGCAACCGCGACCTCGTCTACGTCTCGAACGCACCCTTCACCGAGGTCCAGAAGGTGCTCAGCGTGTTCTCCACCGTCACCTCGCCGATCGCGTCGGGCGCCTCGCTGTACTCGGCGACGCGGTAGGCGCCCGCGACGGGATCCGGACACGAGAACGGGCCCCGCGGGGCCCGTTTTTTATTGTCCGAAGGCTGGTGGATCGGGGGCAGAGACGAACCGCTCCGCCCCATTCTGCTCAGCGGCTAAACTTCTTGTACTTGATCCGGTGCGGGATGGTGGAATCGACGCCCAGGCGCCGCTTCTTGTCCGCCTCGTAATCGGCGAAGTTGCCCTCGAACCACTCGACGTGGCTGTCGCCCTCGAAGGCGAGGATGTGGGTCGCGATCCGGTCGAGGAACCAGCGATCGTGGCTGATGATCACCGCGCAGCCGGCGTAATCCTCCAGCGCCTCCTCCAGCGCCCGCAGGGTGTCGACGTCGAGGTCGTTGGTCGGCTCGTCGAGGAGCAGCACGTTGGCGCCGCTCTTGAGGATCTTGGCGAGGTGGACGCGGTTGCGCTCACCGCCGGAAAGCACGCCGACCTTCTTCTGCTGGTCGGAGCCCTTGAAGTTGAAGGCGCCGCAATAGGCTCGTGAATTGATCTCGCGCTTGCCGAGATAGAGGATGTCGTTGCCGCCGGAGATCTCCTGCCAGACCGTCGCGTCGGGGTTGAGTGCGTCGCGGGACTGGTCGACGTAGCCGAGCTTGACGCTCTCGCCGACGCGGATCTCACCCTTGTCGGGGCTCTCGAGGCCGTTGATCATCCGGAACAGGGTGGTCTTGCCGGCGCCGTTCGGGCCGATTACCCCGACGATGCCGCCCGGCGGCAGCTTGAACGACAGATCGTCGATCAGCAGTCGGTCGCCGAAGGCCTTCTCCAGGTGGTCGAACTCGATGACGTTGTTGCCGAGCCGCTCGGCGATCGGGATGACGATCTGCGCGGTCGAGGGGCCCTTCTCCTGCGACTTGGCGACGAGGTCCTCGTAGCGGGCGATACGGGCCTTGGACTTGGCCTGCCGGGCCTTCGGCGAGGCCGAGACCCATTCCTGCTCGCGCTCGATGGTGCGCTGGCGCGACTCCTCCTCGCGGCCCTCCTGGGCGAGGCGCTTCTGCTTCTGGACCAGCCAGGACGAGTAGTTGCCCTCGTAGGGGATGCCCCGGCCGCGGTCGAGCTCGAGGATCCAGCTCGTGACGTTGTCGAGGAAGTAGCGGTCGTGGGTGACGATCAGGATCGCGCCCGGATAGGAGCGCAGGTGCCCCTCGAGCCAGCCGACGGTCTCGGCGTCGAGGTGGTTGGTCGGCTCGTCGAGGAGCAGGAGCTCCGGCTGCCACAGGAGCAGGCGGCAGAGGGCGACGCGGCGGCGCTCGCCGCCCGAGAGGGTGGCGACCGCGACGTCGTCGCCCGGGCAGCGCAGGGCGTCCATCGCCTGGTCGACCTTGGAATCGAGATCCCACAGGCCCTTGGCCTCGATCTCGTCCTGGAGGCGGGTCATCTCGTCCGCCGTCTCCTCGGAATAGTTCATCGCGAGCTCGTTGTAGCGATCGAGGATCGCCTGGGACTCGGCGACGCCCTCCATCACGTTCTCGCGGACCGTCTTGTCCGGATCGAGCTGCGGCTCCTGCGGCAGGTAGCCGACCCGCGCGCCCTCGGCCACGAACCCGTCGCCGTTGAACTCGGTGTCGATGCCAGCCATGATCCGCAGCAGCGTCGACTTGCCGGCGCCGTTGACGCCGAGCACGCCGATCTTGGCGTCCGGGTAGAAGGACAGGTGCACATTGTCGAGCACCTTCTTGCCGCTGGAATAGGTCTTGGTCAGACCCCGCATGTGGTAGATGAATTCACGGGCCATGGGCTGGTCCTTCCGGGGTTCGTGTCGCGCGGTCCCGACCGGATTCGGGGCGGGCCGGGCGGAGGATCGTGACGATGATCCGGCCCGACGGGCGCCGGCGCGGGCGGCCGCGCGTGGGAATTGGGAGTGCTCCCGCGCTTACCAGGGCCGCCGGGGGGGTGCAAGGCGGCCCGAGAGCACCCTCCGAGAGCGTCCTTCAAGAGCGCCCTCACCCGAACGGGTTCTTCACTTCCGTCGTCGCCACCCGGACATCGTCGGCCCGTTCGGGCAGGTCCCCCTCGCCCTCCAGGGCCGCCACGATCGCCCCCAGCGTCTTCTGCAAGGCCCGCGCCCGCTCCAGGCTCTCCCGGTCGCGGGCGAAGTCGAGCGAGCCGTGGAGCGCGATCCGGGCGCTGCCGTTCTCGAGGGTCAGGCCGCCGAGGGTCTGGACCGCGGCTTCGTCGGCGAAGGGGGTGAAGGCGGGCTTCGCGTGCGCGGGCAAGGGTTTCCTCCCAGACATGGGTTTCCTCCCAGACATGGGACACTCGTTTCAGAACAGCGAGCGGAGGAAGTCGCGCCAGGCGCGGCGGGCGGCGCGGCGTAGCTCGGCGGCGAGCCAGTCGAGGAAGCCGGGCTCGCGGCGGCTGCGCGGGCCGCCGGCATATTCGTCGCGCCGCGGCTCGGGCAGCGCCATGGTGCGGCGGCGGACGGCATCCGGCAGGTCCGGAAAGGCGACGATGCCACCCATCGCCGCGAGCTGGTCGAGGGAGATCGCCTCCCAGGCCTCGCCCGGGGCGGCGTTGCGGGCAAGGTAGACCCCGGCCTCGCCGCGATTGGCGTCGTAGACCGCCTTGAACAGCCGGGTCGGGATCAGCACCCGGCCGCGCAGCGACTGCACGCTCGTGCCCTCGAACAGCGGCCCGGTGACGACGAACAGGTCGCCGCGCTCGACCGCGAGCGCCCGCACGCTGCTCTCGATTCCGGCCCAGAGCTGCCGGTTGAGGTCCGGGTTCTGCGGCACGATGTTGGCGAGGGTGAAGGATTCGGCCTGCGCGCTCGGGCTCGGCATGTCGCCGGAGGGGGCCATGTGGCCCCGGTCCCAGCCGCTGCCGGCGTAATCCGCGAGGCCGGCGCGCGCCGCCTCCGGCACTCCTTCCTCCTCGTGGAAGGCATCGACCCGGTCGACCCGCCGGGCGGCCTCGACCCGCGCGGCGGTGAGGTGCTCGGCGGCGTAGAGCGGCGTGCGCGACAGGCCCGAATAGAGGACCGCGAAGGCCTTGTAGCACAGGAGCGTGGTGTCGGCGGAGAGCCGCGGATTGGTCAGCATCGGGAGCGTGCCGCCGGCGAAATGCTCCGGGCAGGTACGCGCCAGGGCCGGCCCCGGCAGGAGCGCCGTCCAGACGATCAGCAGCAGGGCGCCGCCGGCCGGCGACTTCAGGGCGCGGACATCGGCGACGCGGATCACGCGCAGATCCGGACCCGCCGCGGGCCCTCGGGCGTCGGGCGCAGGCGCCAGGTGCAAGCGGGGATCCGGCGCCGCGCGATGGTGTCGCAGGTGCGGTCGGTGGGCCGGCAGACCGGCAGGTGCGGTAGCCAGGCGGGATCGAGGGCGGGGTAGAGCGGCACCGCCCGCGCCGGGCCAGGCGCTGCCAGGACGCCCAAAGCCGCCAGCAAGAGGCTCAGGACGAGCCCGCGCGCCGGTATCGACCGTCCCATCTGACCTCCATTGAGGGAATGCATCTTGAGCGGAACCGCTCAGGCGGTCCCGTCGTGCCCAAGGATCCTCGCCTAAGAATCCTCGTGCGCAAGCATCCTAGCGCAATCCGGCGCAGCTGTCGCCGCGCCGCGAAGGATTCACGCCGGGTTCAGGATGTTCTTCGGAGTTGTCAGGCCGCGCACAGCCGCAACCGAGACGGTCGCGCGTCGCGCCATGGCGCGATCGGCCGCTTGCGGTATAACGGCCGCCATCTGCGGGGACTCCCGGCCGCGAGGCTATGCGGGGTCCGCCCTCGAATGAGCGAGTGTCACGACTTGTCCGATCTGGTTCTTCCCCTCCTCGACCGCGTCCGCGAGCCGGCGGATCTCCGCCAACTGCCCGAGAGCGACCTGACCCAGCTCGCCGCCGAGCTGCGCGCCGAGACCATCGACGCCGTCTCCGTCACCGGCGGCCATCTCGGCGCCGGCCTCGGCGTCGTCGAGCTCACCGTCGCCCTGCACTACGTCTTCAACACCCCCGACGACCGCATCATCTGGGATGTCGGCCACCAGGCTTATCCCCACAAGATCCTCACCGGACGCCGCGACCGCATCCGCACCCTGCGCCAGGGCGGCGGCCTCTCGGGCTTCACCAAGCGCGCCGAGAGCCCCTACGACCCCTTCGGCGCCGCCCACTCCTCCACCTCGATCTCCGCCGGCCTCGGCATGGCCATCGGCCGCGACCTCTCGGACGCCGCCGCGAAAGCCCGCGGCGAGACGCCGCCGCGCCGCAACGTCGTGGCGGTCATCGGTGACG